>JAYVAS010000063.1:0-20347 GCA_043750895.1 Pseudomonadota bacterium | reverse complement strand
GCGGTACTCGACCCACTGCGGGAAGTCGTGGGCGGGCTCCTCCACGCGGAACACGCCGCCCTCGGTCGTCACCGCGGGGAAGGTGAAGGAGGGCCCCGGGCCCGGTTGCGCGCGGAGCCGCACCGCGTCGCCGACGGCGTCGACGCGGAGGATCTCGAAGGTGGTCTCGGTCTCTCCGGGGGTGAAGGCGACGCCGAGCAGGGTGTCGCCTACGAGGAGCCAGTTCTCTTCAGTCTTTCCCTGCCACGTGCCGAGCAGCCACGCGAGCGAGGCGAGGGAGGGAGGAAGCAACGCCATTCCCCAGGCTAACCGGGCCTCCGGGACCAGGCCCCGGCGGACCCCGCTGAATCGGGCGGATCGGCCGCCCGAGGCACGTGCGGGCCGACGCGCTCTAGAACATGTTCTTGCTGAGTACTAGAATATGTTCTATACGTAGAACACGTTCTAGAGGCTCCCATGTCCGATGTGTTCTCCCCGATGTCACCCGCCGCCCGCGTCGCCCAGCTCGACGCCTACCTGGATCACCTCCACGCCCGGAACGGCGCCCCCGACCTCGCCACCGGCCAGCTCCCCGCCCGTGAGCGGCTCCTCGCCCCGCTCCTCGCCGGAGCGCCCGCCTGGGGCGGCGAGGTCCCCGTCGAGGCCCTGGATCGGTTGATGCAGCCGGACGCGCGCCCCGGTCCGAACGAGCCGGCGGCCGCGTTGTGGATGGCCATCGCCGCCCAGGTGAACGTGGGCGAGGAGTACGGTGTGCGCGCCATCCTGGCCCGCCAGACCACCCCGGGCCCGGTCGACGCCACCACCTTCATCGAGCTCGAGGAGCTTTACCACACGCGGATGCTGCTCGACGCGGTGCGCTTGTTCGGGGTGAAGGTGGACCTGCCGCCGCCCCGCCCCTCGCTGCGGTTCTTCCTCCACGTGGTGGCCGTGCTCCCCCGCCCCGTGGCCAACGTCCTCCTGCTCGCCGCCGAGTGCAACGGCATCGCGCTGTTCCTCGGCCTGCGGGAGAAGGCCGCGAGCCTGTTCGGCGTCGACAACGAGGTCGGTCGACGGATCCAGGCGCTGCTCGGCGAGATCCTCATCGACGAGCTCGGCCACGTCGCCTTCTTGCGCGCCCGCCTCGGTCCGGTGCGCCTCTTCGTCTCCAGCGTGTTGTCGCGCCTCATCGCCCGCGGCCTCTTCGAGGCGATCCCGGCCAACGGCAAGCTCTTCGACCTCGACGTCCTGGTCCGCGACGTCCACGCACTCTCGTGGGACCGCATCCCCGCGGACATCCGCGCCCGCGCGTTCAATCCCTGGGGGGACGGGGCGCAGCAGGACCGACCGGCGGCGTAGGCGGGCGCCGATGCCCGGCCTCACGCATCGGCCCGACGACGGAGAAAGGGTCCGCCCCGAAGCAACAGTGACACACCGAGGGGTCGGTGCGCCCCGCCGTGGCTACAGCAGGACCTCTCCGGTGCGCCGCAACCCGTGAACCGCGTGATCTCCGACGTTGAAAGCCCTGCCCAGCCCGTCGTGTTGGTGACCGGAGCGACCAGCGGGATTGGCCGCGCCACCGTCCTTGAGCTGGCTCGGCGCAGAACGGCCGTGCTGCTCCACGGGCGCACCGCCGCCACCGCCCGGCAAGCCGCCGAAGAGGTCCGTCGGCTGGTCCCGGAAGCCACCGTCGATCCGGTGTGGGGCGACCTCGGCGTCCTCGATGAAGTCCGGGCCCTCGCGGCCCGGGTGGCAGAGGGTCCGCGCCTCGATGTCATCGTCCACAACGCTGGCATCGAACGTTGGGAGCGGGAGGTCACCGCCGACGGCCTGGAGGTCACCTTCGTGGTGAACCACCTCGCGCCGCTTCTGCTCACCCTCCTGCTCGCGCCCCTGCTCGAGCGTTCGCGCCCGACCCGCCTGATCTTCCTCAGCTCGATCGTGCACGGATGGGGTGTGATTCATTGGGAGGATCTGCAGGCCGAGCGCTGGTACGCTCCCGAGGCGGTCTATTACCAATCCAAGTTGGCCGCCGCGCTGACCGCCCAGGAGCTTGCGCGGAGGCTCCACCCGGCAGGCATCTCGGTGGTCCTGCTCCCCCCAGGCCTGACCCGCACCCGATTCACCCGGGACTTCCGAGGGTTCCCGGGTTGGTGGGCCGGGGTGCTCGGTCCGCGGCTCTTCCGCACGCCCGGTTCGGTCGCGCGCGAGGTGTGCGAGGTGGCCCTGGCGGAGCGGTTCGGGTCGGTGTCGGGCGCCTACGTGGACCGGCTGGTGATCGGCGTGCCGGCGCTCCGGGCGCGCGTGCGCGCCGACCAGGTCCGGATGTGGGAGGCGAGCTGCGCGATGATTGGAATGCCCGCCGATATCCTGCCACCTGCCTCCAACCTGCCCCCGTTAATGTTGCCACGCCCCGGCTTGCGTGCCTGGCTGGCTGCCGTGACCGTCGGAGAGTTGTTGGGCTTCACCACGACCGCGTTGGTCGGATTCGTCGGGCTTACCCTCGGCGGCCATCCGGAGTCGGTCGCGGGGCGGGTCGTGGCTCTCGTCGTCATGGGGCTCGCCGGCACCATCGAGGGTGCGAGTCTCGGCTTCTTCCAGTGGCGCCTGCTCCGCCGCTGGCTGCCCGATCTCTCGGCATCAGCCTATGTCGGCAGCACCGCTGCGGTAGCCGCCGGGGGCTGGCTGCTCGGCATGAGCGTCCCCCTGGTGATGACCCTGACGGGTGCGATGGAGGACGCGGTTCGTGCTCCGGCGCCCGAGCCTTCCATGCTCACCATCGTGCTCTTCGCCGCGGGTTTCGGGGCCGTCGCGGGTGCGGTCTTCGGGGTGGTGCAGGGCCGGGCCCTGGCGCCCCACGTCCGCGGAGTGAGGAGCTGGATCCTCGGCAACGTCGGCGGGTGGTCGCTCGGCCTGCCCTGCGCCTACGCCGCGGGCAGCCTCGGGTGGGCCGAGATGAGGTGGTGGCACGCGCTGGGGCTGAGTTCGGCGGCAGGAATCGCCATGGGGCTCTTCGTGGCGCTGGGGACGTTCCTGGCCATGCACCGGATGGCGTCCGCCAAAAACGGAATATTGCTGCCAACCAAGCGCAGGAGTTGACACGAAACCAAACCCGACCTTGGAACACCTGTGGGAGACTGCCACGCCGGCCACGGACACGTTCGACCCGGGCAGCGTCGCCGGCCTCCATGCCCACGCCGAGGACAGCGAACTCTCCTTGCAAATCGACGAAGCCGGGGCGATCCGCTCCGTTCACCTCCCACGTCGGGGGAAGGTCGACCCCAACCCGTACGCCTACCGGCCGTTCGGAGGGTTGGCGTGGGAGGACGGAGCGTTCGGAGGGGTAACCCTACCGACCCGCTACGGGATCGGGTGGGAGTTCGGCACCGATCGTTTCGAGTCCGAGGGCGAGTTTTTCCGCTGCACGCTGTCGACGGTGGTCTACCGGTGATCGATCAGAGCGCCGCCTCGGCCCCGACGCCCGGCCTCACCCCACCTCGACGGCAGAGAAGAAACCCCCCGACACCCACGCCGTGAACCAGTTCATGACCTGCGACGCGCCGGCCTGGCCCTCGATCGGCGCCAGCGCCTCACCCAGGGGCACCCCGGCGCACAGCCGATCGAGCAGTCCGCGGGTGACGGGCGTGAGATCCATGCGCCACACCACGAAGCCCTGGCGGTACACCGCGGTAGCCGTGGGGCGACGGCGGGGGACCGGGGGCCGCTCCCCGTCGCGCGTGCGCTGGAGCCAGACATTCACCGGATGGTCGAAGCTCAGCACCGTCAGCGCGGCGCTGGGCACGAAGCGCGCCCCCACCCACTGCTCGGCGGACAGGCCCTGGAGGCGGGGTCGGTCGAGGAGGACCGGCGGTGGCGCGTGCACCGCCTCGACCAGCGCCCACTCCAAACGGGCCAGGTCGGCGAGAAACGTGCGGCCCGGACCGGCCATCAAGTGGGCCACCAGCGCGTGCCCGTACCGGTTCAGGTTGGGGCTCCGGGACGGGGACCCGGTGATGACCGCGTCGCAGAGGCGGACGAAGCGCGCGTCGCCCATCGCCAGGCGCACCCCGGGGAAGTCGTCGGCGAGGCACTCGTGCAGCCGCGCGCGGTACCCATAGTGGTAGATGCGCATGCGGTCGGCGGCGTCGAGCGTGGGACCCGCCGTCACCACGGACCCGGTCGAGACCCCGTGCCGCACCCTCGCCTCCCGCAAGCCGCGCTCCAGGGAACCCGGCGCCGTGATCGCGGTCATGAACCAATCCTGTACCGCGGCGAGCGGGAGCTCCGCCGGTGCCTCTGCCCGAGCTCGCCGCCGCCGACCCGAGACCGGCGCCACCACCGACGCCGACGCGCGCTCGACCGCCAGAACCTCGTCCGTACCGCCTTCGAGGGGTTCGGGGAGACGGCTCACGCTGCCTCCTTCGACAGGAAACGCCGGGCGCGCCTGGCCTCTCGATGCACCACCTCAAACACCGGTATCTCCGCGTCCCACTCCAAGAGCACGCTGGCCCGGGCACCCCGGTCGCTCGCCGCCCGGAGCAGGTCCCACACCGTCGGCACCACCGGCCCGATGTGGGTGTCCACCACGTGACTGCCATTGTCGGTGTGGCCGGCGACGTGGAACTGCACCACCCGGTCCATCGGCAGGGCGTCGAGGTAGGTGAGCGGGTCGAAGCCGTGGTTGCGCGCGCTGACGTAGACGTTGTTGACATCCAGGAGCAAGCCGCACCCGGTGTTCTCACACAGCGCCGCCAGGAACGCCCACTCGGGCATGGTGCTGCCCGCGAACGCCACGTAGGTGGAAGGATTCTCGAGTACCAACGGCGCGCCGAGCACCTCCTGCACCCGCTTCACCCGTTCGCTCACGTGGGCCAGGGTCTCGGCGTTGGTGGGCAGCGGAAGCAGATCGTGGCTGTTCCGCCCGCCCACCCCGGTCCAACACAGGTGATCCGAGACCCAGCGCGCGCCGATGTGATCGCGGAGATCCCGGAGCTGGCGCAGGTACGTCAGGTCCAACGGATCGGTCGAGCCGATCGACATCGACACGCCGTGCATCACCACCGGGTATCGCGCGGCGATCCGCTCCAGGACCATCAGCGGGCGCCCCTGGGTCTCCAGGAAGTTCTCGCTGATGATCTCGAAGAAGTCGACACGCGGTCGCGCCGCGAGGATGTGCCCGTAGTGCGGCGTGCGCAGGCCAACGCCCACGCCCAGGTCGGGGAAGCCAAGGCGAGCGGGCAAACGGACCTCGGGGGTGAAGGTGACGCGGGAGTCTACTTCGCCGGCGCGGGCGCGGGCGCGGCGGGCGGGGTGGCGCAGCCCCCCTGACCCTTGCAGGCGTTCTGGCCGCGGCAGCTGTTCTTGGCGGTCTTGCAGCCGCCCTGCCCCTTGCAGTCGTTGTGGCGCTTGCAGTCGTGCTTGGCGGTGGCGCAGCCGCCCTGGCCCTTGCAGGCGTTCATGCCGGCGCAGCTGTTGGTGGCCGTCTTGCAGCCACCAGTGCCCTTGCACGCGTTCATGCCCTTACAGGCGTGCTTATCGGGCGCCGCCGGGGTGGCGGTGGCGGTTCCGGTGCCGGTGGGAGCGGGATCGCCGGCCCAGGCGGCTCCGGCGAGGACACCCGAAACAGCGGCGACGAGGAGGAGATTGGACGACTTCATGACAGACTCCGAGGGTGGTGCGCGGAGGCGCACCGCGGTTGACGCCCGAGCGGGGGCCCCGGGCGGTGCTGAACCGGGCAAGCGGCCCGGATGGGAAAGTGATACGAGCCCCGGCCGCCGACGGATCGGCGGGCCCGGGCGTCAGCTACCGGACCAAACCAGCTTCACGCGCGCGTCGCGCCCGCAGCCCCAGCGGTACGGTTGGTACCGACCGGGATTGGTGACATGGAAATCCTGGTGGTAGACCTCGGCGGGCCAGAAGGTGTCCAACGCCACCACCTTGGTCTGGATGGGCCCGGGCAGCGTGCCCAGGGCGTCCAACTTCGCCTTGGACGCCTCCGCCGCCGATTTCTGGGTCGAATCACTGTAGTAGACCTCGGAGCGGTAGGAGTCGCCCCGGTCACAGAACTGGCCGCCGCCATCGGTGGGGTCCACGTGGCGCCAGAAGTAGTCCAGCACCTGATCGTAGGTGAGCGTGGAGGTGTCGTAGACGACCCGGACCACCTCGGCGTGTCCGGTGGTCTCCGAGGTGACATCCCCGTAGGTCGGGTTCTTCAGGTGGCCCCCGGCATAGCCGGACGTGGTGGCGACGATGCCGGGGAGCTTGTCGAAGTCGGACTCCAAACACCAGAAACACCCGCCGGCGAACACCGCGGCGGCCTGACCGGGGCCGACGGCGGGCACCGGCGCGGGGGACGTGTCCTTGACCGGTGCGGAGGGGGGCGTCGCGGTGGGGGTGGCCGAGGCGCCGGAAGTGCACGCGAGGAGGAGGAGAGGGAGCATGCCCACCCTGATGCCGGCGCCGGGTTCTGGTTTCACGCTTCGGCCGTGGAGGGTGACATCGTGGCGAACCCCGGCGGGATGGAGTAGAGCCGGACCGAGCCGGAGTCGCGATGATCCTCATCCTTTGGGTGGCGTGTACCGGCGACGAGGCGGCCGAACCGCGCGTCGAAGGGACCCTCGCCGGTGATTGCGCCGACGGCGCCGACAACGACGCCGACGGTCGGTTCGACTGTGACGACGAGGGCTGCGTAGGCGCCCCCGACTGTGAGGGCGACACCGACGCCGACGCCGACACCGACGCCGACGCCGACGCCGACGCCGACGCGGACGCGGACACGGATACGGACACCGACGCCGACACGGACGCCGACCCCATCGCCCGATGGACGGGCGACGCCCGGCTGGTCGATGCCGCCGTCTCGCTTAGCGGTCGCCGTACCAACGATGGCGCCGGCCATGCGCTGGCCTCCGGCCACGACTTGACCGGAGACGGCGAGCCGGATCTGGTGGTCTCGTCGCCCCAGGCCGCCGCCTCCGGGTCGGCCCGGGGCGAGATCTACGTGGTGCCGGGCCCGATCGGCGAGCCCGAGACCCTGGGCGAGCGCGGCGTCACGATTCGTGGCACCGAAAATTCCGGGTATGCCGGCAGCGCGGTCGGCGTGGTCGACGTGGACGGCGACGGCGCCGCCGACCTGGTCTCCGTCACCGCGCTCACCTGGCGCGGGGCCACCCTCGACGGCACCGGGGAGGCCTGGGTGTTCTACGGCCCGCTCCTGGGGGACGCCGACCAGACGGCGGCCGACATCACCTGGCGGGCATCGACGGCCAACGACGAGTTCGGGTTCTCTCTCGCGACGCTCGGGGACGCCGATGGGAATGGTCTGGGCGCCTACGCCGTGGGGGCACCCGCCCACGACGGCGGCGCGTCTGGCGGGGGGGCCGTCTTCGTCTTCGAGGGCCCGAGCGCGGGCGGGAGCCCCGAGAGCGCCGACATCCGGATCTACGGTACGGACCCTTCGCTCAGACTCGGGCGGGCCGTCCACCGCCTCGACGACCTCGACGGCGACGGGGTGGACGAGCTCGGTATCGCCACCGTCACCTCCTCCGACCCCGACTGGCTCTCCGGGTACCTCGTGTTTCTCGGCGGGCCAGGCGCCGACGGCACGAACGACGACGCCGACGCGCGCATCCGTTCGCATTATTTCGAAGGGGTGGTGGGCGACGGGGCCCAGGCCGCGGTCGTACCCGGCGACGTCGACGGTGACGGCTACGCCGACCTTGCCCTGGGGGCCCCGGCGGCAGCCGAAGCCTACTCCGAGGCCGGGGCGATCTACCTGCACTCGGGCCCCGACATCGTCGGAGACGTCGAAGTGCTCTTCGCCGCCGCGACCATCGCCGGCGCCAGGTACAACGGACAGCTCGGGGCGGCCCTGGCCGCCCCTGGGGACGTCGACGGGGACGGGTTCGCCGACCTCGTCGGCGGGGAGACGGGGGACAGCAGCTACGCCTCCTATGGCGGGGCGGCCCACGTGTGGTACGGCCCGATCAGCGGCGGAATGGGCGTGGCCGACGCCGGGGGCCACTTCTACGGCTCGATGGCGTCGGGCATCGCCGGGACCTCGCTGGACGCCCCGGGTGATCTGACGGGGGACGGCTGGCTCGATCTCGTCGTCAGCGGGCTGTTCGAGTCAGGAGACGCCGAGTATTCTGGTATGGTGTGGATTGTTCCGGGCGAAGCGCCCTGAGGTGACCATGGGATGCTGGCTGGCGGTCATGATGGCGGGGTGTCCCGCGCCCGACGACTCCGCGGCGCGGATCGAGGGCACCGTGGCCGACGATTGCGCGGACGGCGCCGACAACGACGCCGACGGTCGCTTCGACTGTGACGACGACGGCTGCGTAGGCGCCCCCGATTGTGAGGGTGACACCGACGCCGACGCCGACGCCGACGCCGACACCGACACCGACACCGACACCGACACCGACGCGGACACCGACACCGACTCGAGCCCGATCGCGCGATGGTCGGGTGACCTTCGTCTCGGTGACGTCGCATGGGCCCTCGATGGCCAACGGAGCGGCGACAACGCGGGTTTCAGCCTCGCCCACGGCGGCGACCTCACGGGAGACGGCGTGGCCGACCTCCTGGTCAGCGCCCCCTACAGCGACACGGACGTCACCCGAGGGGGCCAGCTCTACGTCCTCCCGGGGCCCACAACTGGCCACGAAAACCTGGGAGATCGTGGCTTTGTCGTTCGCGGCACCGCCGCCTCCGGGCTGGCCGGTGGCGCGCAGGTCGTGATGGACATCGACGGCGACGGCGCGGTCGACCTGGTGAGCGCCGCGTCCTACACCCTCCCCGACGCCTTCGGCGTGGGCCAGGGCTCGACCTGGGTGTTTCATGGCCCGATCGACGGGGACAAGGAGCCCGGCGACGCCGACATCACGTGGACCGGCGCCGCCGACGGGGACGGGTTGGGGCAGTCGCTCGCCAACCTCGGCGATCTCGACGGAGACGGGGACGAAGAATTGGCGGTGGGCGCCCCCTACGACGACGCCTACGCCAGCGAGTCGGGCGCGATCTACGTGTTCGAGGGTGGCGCCGGCGGAGGCGTCGCGCGCGACGAAGCCGCGATCCGGGTCTACGGCACGAACGGCATCAGCCGCGCCGGGTACGCGTTGCACGCCCTCGCCGACCTCGACGGCGACGGGGTGGGCGAGCTCGGAGCGACCATCTTCGCGAACGACGGGATCTCTGACAGTTTCTACTACGTCTACTCTGGCGGGCCCCGTTCGAGCGGCGTCGTGGACGACGCGGACGCCCGGATCGTCGCCGCCGGCGGGCAGGGGATCCTCGGCTTGACTGCCGATGGGGTCGTGGTCCTCGGGGACGTCGACGGCGACGGCTCCGCCGACCTCGCGTTGGGCGCCCCGGGCGCGCGCGTGGACGGCCGGGTCACGGGTCGGGTGTACGTGCACTCGGGCCCGTCCGTGGTCGGAGAGGTCACCGCCACGCTGGGCTTCGCACAGTTGAACGGGGAGACCGATTCGGGCCAGTTCGGATGGTCGTTGGGAGGCCCGGGGGACCTCGATGGTGACGGACACGCCGAGCTGCTCGTCGGCGAGGTCTACGACGGGACCTTCGCCAACGTGGGGGGTGCGACGCACGTGTACTACGGACCCTTCTCAGGGCTCCTCGACGTTTCGGACGCCGCCGCCCACTTCTACGGCACCACCGAGTACGCCCAGGCGGGTGCCGCGATCGACGCTCCGGGAGACATCACCGGTGATGGGCTCGCCGACATCCTGATCGGGGGTCGGCTCGCGAACGGCTACGCAACCAACTCGGGGGTCGCGTGGGTGGTGCCCGGCACGGCGCCCTGACCCGACCCTCGACCCCGCCCTCACACCCGCTCCACCTTCCCCTCGGTCACGTCCCGCAGGAACGCCTCCACGTCGCGGACGACCGCCTCCGGCACCGGAGCCTCCCCGAGGTCGGCGGCGAGATCGGCGGTGAGCCCGTAGGTCTTCACGAGGGCCTTGCAGCAGGAGCAGAAGGCCGCGTGGAAGTTGAGCGACAGGCGCACGCTCAAGGGGAGCTCTCCCGCGCGGTGCGCGAGCAGCAGATCCTGCAGTTCCTTGCAGGTCATCATCGGGCACCTCCGGCGTCGAGCAGTTCATCGGCGAGGCGCTTGCGGAGCGCCAGCCGGGCGCGGTGCAACCGCGTCTTCACGTTGGGCACGGTGAGCTCGAGCACGTCGGCGACCTCCTGCATGCTCATCTGCTCCACGTCCGCGAGCACCCAGACTTCACGGTACTCGACCGGAAGCTCCACCGCGACCTCGCCGATCCGAGCCGAGAGGCGGCTCCGCACCAACGCGTCGTCCGCGTTCACCGGCCAGGGCCGCGTCACCTCGAGCCGGTGGCCCACGGCGTCGAAGCTACCCTCGACGTCGTCTACGCTCACCACGGGCTTACGACGCCGACTTCTCAGCATCATGCGTGCGCTGTTGGTGGCGATACGGCACAACCAGGCCTCCAGCCGCGTATCGTCCTGGAGGGTCCCGAGGGAGCGCCAGGCGAGCAGCAGCGTCTCCTGCAGGATGTCGCGGGCGTCCTCCTGGTTTCGCGTCATCGACAATCCGATGTTGAAAAGTCGTCGCTGGTGGGTGCGGACGGCCTCGGCGAAGGCGGCGCGGTCCCCGGCTCGCACGCGGGCGACGAGGCTCTGGGACGGGGGCGACGAATCCACGGCGCAATCTGACGCGTTCGGGGAAGCTCGGCACCAGCATCGCGAGAACCGCGGGTGTCTCCGGGCGTGTGACCTTGCATGTTCGTCCTCATCGCGTCGCTCGCGTTCGCCCTCCCCCAAGACCTCGTCGGCGACGACCTCCACCTGGTGTGGAACGTGGCCGGCCTGGCCGGCAGCAACTACGGGTGGGCCCTCGCCGACCTCGCGGACATCGACGGAGACGGCGTAACCGACGCGATCGTGGGCGCGCCCACCTGGTCGGACGGGGTGATCACCGCCGGCGCGACCTTCGTGGTTTCGGGAGCGACGGGGGCGGAGCTCTGGCGCTTCGAGGGCACCGAGGACGCCGGGTTCCACGGCTACGCGATGGTGGACGTGGGGGACGCGGACGGTGACGGGATTCACGACATCGGCACCGGCGCGCCCACGGCCGGACCGGGGACGGTGTGGGTCTATAGCGGAGCGACGGGCGAGACGCTCCTCGAAGTCCAGGGCGAGGAAGACGGCGACGGCTTCGGTGGGGCGCTGGCGGCCGCCGGCGACGTCGACGGGGACGGCGCTGCGGACTTCATGGTGGGCGCGCCGACCGCCGGGGGCGCGCTGGACGCGGGCACCGTGAGCCTCGTGTCGGGGGCGGACGGGACCATCCTCCGGGTCTGGACCGGGGCGAGCACCGGCGACTACTACGGAGGGGGCACGGGAACCGTCGGCGATCTGACCGGCGATGGCGTGCCCGAGGTGGCGGTCTCCGTCGCCTACACCGCCGACGGCGGTCAGGTGTGGGTGTTGGATCCGACCACGGCCGAGCCGGTGCGGGGTCCGATGCTGGGCAACCGGCAGTCCACCGCCCTCGGTCAGTTCTTCGTCGGCGGCCCCGGAGACGTCGATGGCGACGGGGTGCTCGACGTGTACGCCGGGGACCCGGCCGCGGCCTCCGGCGACGGCGCGGCCTGGGTGTACTCGGGGGTCGACGGCGAGACCCTCCTGGTGGTGAAAGGGACCAGCCGAGACGGGCTGGGCTGCGGACGCGGGGTGCCGGACGTGGACGGCGACGGGCTACCCGATCTCGCGCTGGGCGCCTGGTCGTCGGGCGACCTCGCGACCGCGGGCGGCAAGTTCGTCCTGGTCTCCGGGAGAGACGGCACCGTGCTGCAGACCATCACCAACGGCACGGCCTCGGAGAACTTCGGGTTCGACGCGGTGAGCCTCGGCGACGTCGACGGTGACGGTCGCCAGGACATCCTCATCGGCGGAGCCACCGGCGCCCAGCTCTACCTGCTCTCCGCGCCCCTGCCACCGCCACCCGACACCACCGACACCGGGGATCCCGCCGACTCCGCGGCCGCGGGCGACGCGGATGACGAGATCAAGCCGCCCGCGGGGTGTGGCTGCGGCAGCGCGCCAGGGGCACAGGGCGTGTGGGCGGGGGCGGTGCTCGCGACGTTGCTCCGGCGGCGAAAGCCGACCCAGAGTTGACCCCCGGTGGCCCAAGCCAGGGCAATCGCAACGGGCGGCGGCGCAAGCCGGTGCCAACGCAACACGCGGCGTCGAAACGGCGCCCGGTGGTGCCGGCGCAATCGGAACTACCGGCGTTCACCCGTGACGCGCCGTCGACAACCTTGTCCCGAACCGACCCGGTGTTGCACTGAGGGGGACTTCGTCCCGCGCGCGTTGCATTCACAGCCACTTGCCGCCACGCACGGGGACATCAGGACGGCGTAGCGTTGGTAAGCGCGCCGCCGATGACGTCGAGCCCCGCACCCCACCCCCACCGCAATACGGTGCCCCGTGCGCTGGATCGACCTCCGTACCGGCTACGCCTGCAACAACCGCTGTCGTTTCTGCGACCAGGGGGACCTGCGCGACCGCGTCGCCGACGCCGACCTCGCCACCCTGAGCCGAACCCTGGTCGCCGCGCGCGTCGAACACGGCGCTACCGGCGTGTGGCTCGCAGGCGGAGAGGTCACGACCCGGCCCGACCTGCCGGCCCTCATCGGCGCCGCCCGGGACGCCGGCTACGCCCGCGTGGGCCTGCAGACCAACGGGCGGATCCTCGCTGCCGCCGGCGCCGCGGCGGCGCTCCGTCGCGCCGGCCTCACCGACGTCGCTGTGGCCCTCCCCGCCGCATCCGAGCCCCTCCACGCCTTCCTCACCGGCGTCCCCGGCGCCCTCCGCCAGACGATTTGCGGAGCGCGGCGCGCCCGCGAGGCCGGGCTCCACCTGCGCTTCACCACGGTGATCACCCGCAGCGCGCTCACCGAGCTCCCCGCGATCGTGCGCCTCGCGGCGGATCTCCAGCCGGAGGCGCACCGCTGGATCCTCGCCCGGGAGCAGGGCGCCGCCACCATCGGCGTGCTGCCCCGACTGTCGGGGGTACAGGGTCCGCTCGCCGAGGTGATCCGCCACCAACAGGACGTGCGCATCGACGTCGAGACGGTCGGCGTGCCCCTCTGCCTGCTCCCGGACCGGGGCGTGGTCGCGGTCGATCGGTTCGACCATCCGAGCACCCCACGGGTGTTCCCGCCGGGTCTGGTCGAGCCGAACCGGCCTCGCGAGAAGCCCGCCATCTGCTCCGGCTGCGCCCTCGCCCCGGTCTGCCCGGGGGTCGACCTCGCGTACCTCGAACGCTGGGGCTCGGACGAGCTCCAACCCCAACCGGGTCCGCCCCCCGCGCCCGATCCGCTGTTCCTCCCGGTCATCGCGCCCTGCGCCGCGACCTGTGCGGGTTGCGCCGCCCGGGTCGCCTGGGCCGGCGCCTGGCCCACCGAAGCGACCCGGCTCCTCCGGCAGCGCCTCATCCGCGCCGCCGCCGAGCAGCCCGCCACCCTGGTGTTCGCCGGGCCGTCGCCCTGGAGCCATCCGGCGCTCCCCGAGCTGGTGCGGGAGGCGGTGAAGCTGCGCTTCCCCCAAATCGAAGTGTGGGGGCCGGTGTTCCCGGCCGCCGATCTCGAGGCGTCGGCGATGGAGAAGCTCGCTGGACTCACCCGCGTGGTCGTGCCGCGCTTCGAGCCCGAGGGGGTCGATCCGACGGCCGCCGTCCGCGCCATCGCCCGGTTCGCGGCGGCGGGCATCGAGGTGGTCCACCGGGACGCGGGGCCGCCCCCTGGCGATCTCTACGGGGCGGTCGGCGCGGCCGCCGTGTGGGCCCCGTGCGCGGCGTCGCCGCCGGTCAGAGCTTGATCACCACCGCCTGCCCCGTCTGGAGGGCGAGGGGCTCCTCCGGCTTGTCGGCAAAGAAACCATCCACGGCCTCGCGGGCCCCCGGGCAGGACGCGTACCCGTAGTCGTCGAGCACGATCGCGGCGCCGGGGGCGACCCGCGGGTACACGAACCGCAGCGTGTCGAGGACGCTGTCGCGCAGGTCCAGGTCGACGTGGACGAAGCAGAACGTCAGGTGCTCGAGCCCCCGGAAGGTCTCCGGGATCCACCCCGCGTGGAGCAGCGTGGCCTCCGCGCCGCCCACCAACGCACGCACGGCCTCGACCGAGGTGTCCGCGAAGTCCCCGGCGCGATGCCGGTCCGCCTGGGCGTCGGTTCGCTCCATTCCGGCAAAGGAATCGAAGAGGTGGAGCTTCCGGCCCGGCGCCTCCCGGTCCATCAGGACCCGCAGCAGGCGCGCCGTGCCACCCCGGTAGACGCCCGCCTCCATCACCGCCCCCGGGAGGTGAAGGGACTGCAGGAGCAGCGTGCGCACTGTCCACGCGCTGGCGGGCGGGCACAGGGTGAGTGGACGGACGGACTCGTAGAGCGCGACGAAGTCGGGGGCCAACCACGGGGCATAGAACGGCCGGTACCGGTCGGCATCCGGGATGTCCCGCACGACGAGCCGCCGGTAGCCGAGATCCCAGACGGCAGGCGGGACCAGCCGTTTGATCCGATCGAGCCCAGGGAAGCGGGAGACGTGAAGCGTGGCGAAGCGAGACATCAGGCGCGTAGGCTATCGGCGCCGCGGCCCCACGCCCAGGGCATCGGCGCGGTCGGAGGCGCCGCCGCCGCTGAACGCGAAGTTGGATACCATGAGTATGTCAACCATCCGCTCGCCGACAGCGTCACTGCACCGACGTCAACTACACACCGATGGGGTCGACCGCGCAGCTTTCTTACGCACCCGTAAGCTTCGTCCTGCATTTTTGCCTCTCAGATTGCCGCGCGCGTCCGGCGTGTCGACAGTCAGTGGCGGCCAATGGCCAAACGAAGGACCAAATGAAAATTCTCGCCGTTGTGCTCATCGCCCTTGGAATCGCTGGAATCCTTTACGGAGGGATCCGCGTGGTCTACCCCGAGAAGGTCGTCGACATCGGCCCCATCGAGATCACCGCCGACAAGAAGAAGACCCTGCCGATCCCGCCGATCCTGGGTGCCCTCGCCCTCGCGGGCGGTATCGTGGTGTTGGTCACGAGCCGAGGGAAGTAGGGACCACCGGACGGTCAGCACCGCAATACGGTGCCCTGTGCGCTGGATTGACCTCCGTTACGGGCTACGCCTGCAACAACCGCTGTCGTTTCGCGACCAGGGGGACCTGCGCGACCGCGTCGCCGACGCCGACCTCGCCACCCTGATCCGGACCCTGGTCGCCGGGCGGGTCGAACCCGGCGCTGCCGGGGTGTGGCTGGCGGGCGGAGAGGTCACGACCCGGCCCGACCTCCCGGCCCTGATCGGGGCCGTCCGGGCCGCCGGCTACGCCCGCGTGGGCCTGCAGACCAATGGCCGGATCCTCGCCGCCCCCAGCGCCGCGGCGGCACTCCGTCGCGCCGGCCTCACCGACGTGGCCCTGGCGCTCCCCGCGGTGACGGAGACACTCCACGCCTTCCTCACCGGCGTCCCTGGCGCCCTCCGTCAGACGCTGAGCGGGGCGCGACGCGCCCGCGAGGCCGGGCTGAACCTCCGCCTCAACGCGGCGCGAGAGCCAGAACCGGCGCGAAGGTGACCGCGCGCCTGTAGGAGCGGTGCAAAGAATCCCCGATGGTTCGTGAATAGAGTTTCGAGACCACCCCAACCCCGGAGACCTTCATGTCTGGAATCAAGTCCCTCTTCTCGTTGTTTGCGGTCCTGGCAGGATGCGCGGTGTCCAACGGTTCCATCACCGGCGCGCCCATCAGCGAGCAGGATTTCCCGGATGCCTGGGCCGACGCCTGGTGCGACCGCGCCTACGAATGCGCCCAGGGTGACTTCGAGGACGACTGGTCGGACCATGACAGCTGCGTGGCGGACAAGTCGGACGACGCCGAGTTCGCGAGCGATTGGAGTGACCTGCTGTGCGGCGACTACGATGAAGACGGCGCCGACAGCTGCCTCTCGGCTATCCGGGCCGGCTCCTGCGACGATTGGTCGGACGAGGAGTGGAAGAACGAGTGTCAGGCGGTGTACGGGTGCTGATCACGCCGGTCGCGCGCGTCGTCCGGCCCGGACGGTCGATGCGATCGGCCTCCGTCCTGCTCGCCCTTTTCGTGCTGGCCGGATGTCCCCACCTGCCGACCCCGGCGATGCCGAGTCTGCCTGCGCCGTCGCCGCCGTCGCCAATGCCCGATCCCACCCCGGATCCGACCCCGGTCCCGGATCCCACCCCCAATCCGGATCCAAACCCGGATCCGGATCCCACGCCGGGCCCCGAGCTGGTCCCCTGACGACCGCGAGGCCCACAAAGGGATCCCACCTACCGGCGCCACTCCTGGTCGCCGTGGGGTTCAGCATATCGGGCGTCCATGTCCGCAGGGCCGACGAGTCCTGAACCGGCCGTGCGTGTCGGGCACCGGTGACCCCAACGGCGGCGGTCATCGGCGCTCTACACGCCGGCTGGTG
The DNA here is from genome assembly GCA_043750895.1 of Pseudomonadota bacterium. Taxonomy (GTDB): domain Bacteria; phylum Myxococcota_A; class UBA796; order UBA796; family SXON01; genus JAYVAS01. The sequence continues at coordinate 3,880 of JAYVAS010000063.1, read as the reverse complement.
CCGAGGAAGATGCCCTGGCCCGGATGAAGTCCGGCCACGGCACGTCCACCCCGCCCGACGCTCGGCGAGGCCACGGGCGAAAGGGAGGGGACACCGCGACCGCGGACGGGCGCGCATGCGTGGCCCCCCTGGTCACCCGGCCTCCGACCTCCACCACCCGCCCATCGCAGCCAACCCATACGGCACGCACGCCGGCGGCGCGGAGCACGACCGCAAACGCCACGACTTCCGGATAGACCCCGACCTCCGCGATTCCCACGTCTACCTCGGTGCCACGCATCCCCTCGGCGCCCGCTCCGGCGAGGATCGCGCCCACGGGGCCCTGCCCGACGCGGACGCCGATGGCAACACCCCTGCGGGCGGGGATGACCGCGAGGTCGACGGCGCCCGGACGCACTCCGCCGCGACAATCCAGGTCCTCGGCGGAGAAGAACGACGCGATCGGCAGCAGGAGAACGAGGGTGCGGGTCATGTTGGGTTCTCCCCGGAGTTGGTTGTGTCGTCCGACGCATGCGAACGCCAAGACACTACTCCCGCGGTTTCGGGGGGAAAGACGGTGTAGCTCGGGTGCAATGCCTCCCCGTCGCGCCCCTCACGGCCCGGCGGTCGGGCGTGCGGTTCCGACGCCCGGCGCGTCGCCTATCGGGGCGGGGTCAGGGGCCGGGTCACGGGGAGGGCCCTCAGCACCGCCGCCGCGGCACGTCCCGCGCCCGCTCCTGAGCGGCCGGGGAGGCGGCCCCCTTCGCGGCGGCGTACGCCCACGCCTTCTCGATGTACTCCGCCGCGTCGGGCGTCTTGCAGGACGTGTCGCCGTGGTCGACGTCGACCTTGCCGATGCGCCGCGCCGCCGCCAGCGCGGCGTCCCGGAGGGCCGGGCTCCTCCCGCCGATGGTGATCACCGCGTGGTTCATGCCCAGCCGCTCCGCGTTGGGCGCGGTGTGGATGGTCCGCTCGATCTCGTCGAGTTGACCCGCGAAGAAGGCGTCGGGCGTGGCGAGGTCACGCTGGGCGAGCTGACCCAGCAGCGGCCACGCCGCGCGGCGCTGGCGCGGGTCGCCCGACGCGAGCCACTGGGAGGCCTTGGCCTGTCCCAGCGGGCCCTCGGCGGGGAGCATCGCCGCGTAGTCGCCACAGGAGAGGGCGTCCGAGGCTTCCCGCGCCCACCGGTCCAGGTCGTCGCCGCTCATCCGCGCGGGATCGACGATCTTCATCGCGAGGTTCCGTGCGTCGAAGTTGCCGGTGTCCCACAGCTCGAGCGCCAGCTCGTGGTCGACGTCGATGCGCTTCATGAGCACCTTGAGCGACGCGAAGCTGGTGCCGAACATCGGTTCTTCGGCGCCGTGGCGGGTGTACGTCTTCCGTGCCTGCGCCGAGCCCGCGGCCTCCAGCTCGGCCATCACCTCGGCGAGGCTCAAGCGCGGACGCGGCGCCTTGGCGGGCCGGGGGGTCTTCTTGGGGGCGGCGGACGTCGAGGTTTCCATCCGCCGATGCTATCGCAACCCGCGCGCCGTTGTATGGTGGATCCATGCTCTGGTTGTTGGCCTGCACCGCTGCGAAGGACTCCTCGGCCCCGTTCGACTGTGCCGCCGTCGCGGTCACCAACGAAGCGGGAGACCCCGACCCCTGCGACGTCGCCGCCTGCGAGACCTGCGTGGACAACTGCGGCACCGGCTGCCTCATCTTGGAGAGCTACCCCCCGCAGTACGCGTGCGATGACGCGGGGAGCTGGAGCGTGTACGACACCTGCCCCAACTGGCAGGCGCCGACCACGCCGTACGTGATCGAGGGCCAGAGCCTGGGGTGCGGCGACGGCACCGGCGACGGAATAGTGGCCTCGTCGCCGAGCGCCGGCCGCGTCGACGTCACCCACTTCGACGCGCTCACCGGCTGTTGTCCCGAGGCCCTGTCGGTCGAGGTGAGCGCCACCGGAAGCACCCTCACCCTGGCCTACGATCTGGTCAACGACCTCTGCGAGTGCGCGTGCGAGCTCGACCTCAGCTACGCCATCGTGGAGGTGCCGGCGGGGAGCTGGACCGTGCTCGGGGGGCCGAAGGGAGACACGACCACGGTCGAGGTGGGGGGGCGGTAGGGCGCCCGCGCTGACGTCGCTTCCGTAAGCCGACGCCCAGGCTCCGAGTCCGAGACGCAGGACGCGAGCGGGATCCGGAAGGTGAACCGAGTCCCCGTGGCTGCCGCCGATTGAACGCGGATGTCGCCGCCGAGCGCCACCACCGCGGCACGGAGCGCGGACATCCCGACCCCGCGACCCGACGTCTCGCTCACCTGGTCTGCGGTCGAGAGCGCGTCGACGAACAGCGCCTGTACGAGATCCTCCTGCGTTTCAGCCGGCAGCCCGGCTGCCTTCGCCTTGCTCGCGATGGCCGCCCAGGCGATGCCGCGACCATCGTCGGCGATCCCGATGTGGAGCAGTTCGCCATCGACGTGGCTGCTGAAGGTGAGCGTCCCGGCCTCGGCCTTCCCGGCGGCGACGCGCTCTTCCGGGGTCTCCAAGCCGTGGTCTACGGCGTTTCGAATGGCGTGCGCCAGCACCGACCAGAACGCCTGGAGCGGCGCGGTCTCCAGCCGGACGTCTCCGTCCTCGATCCGGATACGGATGTCACCCTTCCCGAGCCTTGCGGCGAGGCTCTGCGCGCTGACCCCGAGGCGTTCGAGACGCGAACTCACCGGCTCCAGTCGCCAGCGCTCCATCGCCCTGCCCAGGTCTGGTGAGACGGCATGCACCCGCGAGGCGACGGCGAGGAGCTCGGTTCGCGTGATCTGCACACGATCGTCACCGGTCAGCCCGACCTCGGCGAGCCAGCCCGTCACCTCCGCCCAGCCGGCGGCGAGCTCGGCGCGCTCCGTCGCGGTCAGGAACTCGGTCTCGGAGGGGCTCTGCGTCGCATGGGGCTTCGTCCGGTCCAGGTGCTGCTGCTCCAACCGGTGGCAGAGAGAGGCCATGCTGTTGAGCTTGAACATGCCGAAGGTCGCCTTCAGCGTATGCAGGTGGCGCGGTGCGTCCGTCGAGTTGACGGTCGAGGCGCACAGACGGGACACCAGGTCGGCGGCTTCCTTCTGGAATTCCAACATCCCGCCCGGGTCCTTCACATGCTCCCGAAGGAGCGCGGTCAGCTCGCGTTGCTTGAGCTCGACCGCCTCCTTCTTCAGGGCCAAGGTGATGTCGGTCGTCACCAACAGCAGCCCTTCGAGTTCGCCCTCGCCGCCCCGGAGGGGCTTCCAGCGCAGGGCGAGCGTGCGGGCGCCATCGGAGAGCGTCTCCGGGAGCTGTGCCAGGCAAACCTGGATGGGCAAGGCTCCGTCCCACAGCATCTCCAGACCCAACTCGAGCCACTGGGCCTTCACAGGGTCCATGCGCGAGAACAACTCGCGGATCGTCTCCGGGAAGGGGGATGCGATGCAGGCGTTCGCCGCGGCCGAACGTTCCGCCCCGATGCGCCCCTCACGGTCGATGGTGAGAAGTCCGTCGTTGACGGTGTCCAGGACGCGCCGCATCGCGACTGCTCTCTGTTCGGTCTCCGCCTGGAGGAGTGCGTTGGATTTGGCCAACCTTCGTAGTTCACCGTTCGCCCTGCTCGCCTCTCGCCGTAGCATCGACAGATCGTTCACGCATGCGCTCAGTTCCGTGAGGATGCGGTCGTCTCGCGCATCCGACGCTGCCTGACCGACGGCTTGACTGCAGGCGGTGGACGTCACCCGGACCCACAGCTCATCCCCGCGCCGAAGCATCCGGACAACGACGTCCGACGCGTCCCGTGGGGCTGTGCGCAGCGTCGCCACGGCCTCGAGGGCCGGCCCACCGGCCTTGGCCTGGTGCAGGATTTGCAGGATGCGGCTCATGTGCTGAGGGGCAATGGCGCCC
>JAYVAS010000062.1:0-12170 GCA_043750895.1 Pseudomonadota bacterium | reverse complement strand
TCCACCGTGGCCTGGGCGATCGCGACCATCTCCCGCGCGTAGTGGAGCAGCCAGTACGCGGACGCGGCGTCGGCCAACGCCCGCTGCCGGGTGGAGAGGGCCACCGCCTCGGCGACCGTCTGACCGCGCGTGGCCGCGCGCACCCCTTGGAGGTTGTACGCGAGGCGGTTGCCCTGGAGCAGGGACTGCGAGACGGTGAGCGCCAGCCGCGAGTTGAAGGTCGGGTCCTGGTCGAAGGAGGTGTCGAAGGCGAGCAGGTTGTAGGACCCTTTCCCTTCGTCCAGAGACAGGTCCACCGACGCGCTCGTGCCCGTCGCCATTCCCTGGCTCACCCCGGCCGCCCAACTCCAGCCCGAGGACTCCGACTCGAACTCCGACCCGAACTGATTCGAGTAGCCCTTGTCTCGATTGAAGGCGTAGCCCCCCGAGCTGCTCAGGAGCGGCTCGAACGGCGCCTTCGCCGCCAGCAGCGTCGCCTCGGCCACCAGCACGTCCTGTCCGGCCCCGAGCACCGTGACGTTCCGCTCCCCGGCGAGACGGAGCGCATCCTCGTACGAGAGCGTGACGGTGCCCGCCATCGCCGTGGAAACCAACCACACAATCATGCCAACCTCGCGCGCGGCCACACGAAGGCGAGCCAACGCCAGAATGCGGAGCGGAGATCGTCCAGCAACGCGTACAGATAGGGGACGAAGAACAGCGTCAGCACCGTCGCCACCAGCATCCCGGCCAGGATCACCCGACCCAAGGGCGCATAAGGAATGCCGACGAAGGTGTCACTCCCCAACGCCATCGGCACCACGCCCATGATCGCGGAGAGCGCGGTCATCAGGATGGGGCGCAGCCGGAGCCCGACCGCCTGCCGGAGGGCGTCGTCGCGGTCCAGCCCCGACGCACGCAACTCGGTGATGACGTCGACCAGCACGATGCCGTTGTTCACCACGATGCCGATGAGGATGATCATCCCCACGCCGGCCATTGCGTCAAACGGCGTGCCCGTCAGGTACAGGCCCCACCAGACGCCCAACAGCGCCATGGGGATGGTGGTGATGACGGTCATCGGGAGGATGAAGCTCTCGAAGAGCACGCCCATGATCAAGAACACGAAGGTGATGGAGAGCAACAACGCCAGATTGCGCGCCTGGTCGGAGGCCTGCTGGTCCTCCCATTCGTTGCCGCGGTCCACGCCGTACCCCCGCGGCCACTCCATCTGGGCCAGGGCCGCCTCGACGTTGACGTAGGCCTCCTCGGTGGAGACGTCGGGCGCGAGATCCACGGTGATGCCCAGGGAGGTCTGCCGGTCCTCCCGCTCGATGCTGCCCCAGCCCTTGGTGACGTGGCTGTCCACGAGGTTCCGGAGGGGTATGTTCCCCGCGTTGGAGCCCACCTCGAAGGAGAGCAGCTTGTCCACGCTCGACCGGTCCTCGACCGCGAAGCGCGAGAACACCCGCACCTCCTTCTCCCCCTGGAACCACGGTGCCAGCGGCATCCCCCGCATGGCGAAGCTGATGAGCCGGCCCACGCCCTGGGCGCTGACCCCGCGCGCGAGGGCGACCTCCCGGTTGACACCGAATTGGATCTCGTCGTCGCCTTCGGCCTCGACGTCCGAGTGCGCCCCCAGCACCCCCTGGACCTCGCGCAGCCGCCGCATCGCCTCTCCCGAGAGCTCCTGCAGCCGCTGCGTGTCCTCGCCCACCAGCTTGACCGAGATCGAGCTGGTCTGCTGGCCCGCCGATTCGCCCCAGCCGACGGTCGCGTTGACCCCGGGGAGGTCGGGGAGCACCCGCTTGACTTCCGCCAGCACCTCCTCGCGCGGCATCGCCCCGGGGGCGTCGTCCTGGAGGTACACGTAGAGCCGGCCGTTCTTGCTGCCCGCCGACAGCCGGGACCGGTACACGCGGACGCCCCAGGCCTCCTCCCGAGACGAGACCATCGCCTCGAAGGCCTTCACCACCTCCAGGCGCTCGGCGTAGGTGTACGCCGCGGGGATCTCGTACCGCACGGTGAAGTCGTTGAGGTTGGACTCCGACTCGTCCGAGCAGCCCACCGCCTGCACCGGCACCACCAGGGTCAGCATGAACACGGCGGAGAAGGCGATGAACGTGTCGAGTTTGTGGGCGAGCGTGTAGGCCACGCCGCGGTCCACCCATCGGGCCAGGGTGGTGACCCACCGTGCGTCCGGCTTCACGTCCGTCCCGCCCAGCCACACCGTCGACAGCGGCGTGAACAACAGCGTGATCAGCAGGCTCCCCACCTGGAGGTAGACCACCGGCATGCCCAGCGCCCCCATGAAGAACGAGAACGTGGCGTCCTCGCTCATCAGGATGACCGGCAGGAACACCACCACCGAGGTGAGCGTGGAGAGGGTGATGGGGAGGATGACCTCGGCCGTGCCGTCGATCGCGGCGCTGACTGGATCCTGGCCCCCCTGCCGTCGTCGGTAGATGGTCTCCACCACCACCACGGCGTTGTCCACGATCATGCCGGTGGCCAGCATCAGGCCCAGCATCGACAGCAGGTTCAGCGACGCGCCGCTGAAGTACATGACGGTCAGCGCGAGCAGGATGGAGCTGGGGATGGTGGCGGCGATCAGCATGGTGATGCGCCACTCGCGGAGGAACAGGATCAGCACGAACACGGCGAGCAGCCCGCCTTGCCAGGCGCTCGTCTTCAGCGCGTCCATCGAGTCGGTGATCAGCGTGCCCTGGTCGAAAAAGACGGGGAACTTGAACCCGACCAGCCGCGGATCGGCCTCCAGCTCCGCGAAGGCGGCGCGCACCTCGTTGCACACCTCGACCGTGTTGGCGCTCGACTCCTTGTTGATGGCGAGCGCCGCGCCCTCCTGCCCGTCGATCCGGTTGATGTCGGCCGAGGCGGCGGCCTTGTAGGCGACGGAAGCCACATCGGCGAGGCGCACCCCGGGCGCGACCGGGAAGGTGCGGATGTCCTCCAGGCTCTCGAAACGGGAGAGCGCGCGCACATAGCGGACGGCGCCGCGGTCTTCGACCCGACCCGACGCGAGTTGGAAGTTGTCCCCGCCCAGGCGGCCCATCAGCGCCAGCAGATCGACGTTGTTGGCGAGCAGCGCTTCGCGGTTGAACTCGATCCAGACCACCGCCTCGTCCACCCCCCAGATGTCCACGCGGCCCACCCCGGGGATGCGCTCCAGGCGCTTCTGGACCACGCGGGTGACGAGGTAGTGGAGGTCCTCGGTGTCCTTGGGGACGGAGAGCCCGGCCCACACCACCGGCTCGTCGGAGGGGTCGAAGCGGAAGATGTAGGCCCGCTCGACGTCGTCGGGGAGCAGGGGCATCGTGCGCTCGACCCGGTCCGCCGCCGCGTTGTAGGCCTCGTCCATGTCCGAGCTGCCGTGGAACTCCAGCTCGAGGTTGGCGTTGTCCGAGCGGGAGGTGCTGCCCAGGTTCTTGATCCCGGGCATGGTGGCGAGCTGTTCCTCCAGCGGGCGGGTGATGCGCGCTTCCGTCTCGATGGGCGTCGAGTCCTCGTAGGGCACCCAGATCCACAGGTACGGCGGCGTCCACCCCGACGGCATCATCTGCACCGGGATGCGCAGCGCGGTGATCACGCCCACGACGAGGATGACCAGGAAGGCCGTCACCACCGTGACCGGGCGGGTCACCGAGAAGCGTGGGATGAGCTTGATCACGGAGCGACCTCGCGCAACTTCCGCTCCCCCGTCACGAACCGGTACACCACCGGCACGACCACCAGCGTGAGCACGGTGGACGAGGCGAGCCCGAAGATGATGGTGATCGCCATCGGCCGCTGCATCTCGGCGCCCTCGCCGAACCCGAAGGCGAGCGGCAAAAGGCCCAACACCGAATTGAGCGCCGTGATCAGGATGGGACGCAGCCGCAGCGCCGCCGCCTCCTGGATCGCGGTGTCCAAGTCCCGGCCGTCCTCCCGCAGCCGGTTGATCGCGTCCACGAGCACGATGGCGTTGGCCACCACGACGCCCGCGAGCACGATCATCCCGATGAACACCACCACCGACACCGGCGTCCCGGTGATCGCGAGCCCGAAGGCCACGCCCACCAGGGCCAGCGGCACCGAGAACAGGATGACGAACGGGTCCCGGATCGACTCGAAGGTGCTCGCCATGATGACGTAGACCAGGAAGATCGCGAGCGCCAGCGCCCCCCACAACGAGGCCACCGAGCGCTCCATCTCCCGGTTCTGGCCGGCGAGATCCATCTCGACCCCCGCCGGGAACTGCACCCTGGCCAGCGCCGCTTCGACGTTGGCCGCCGCGCCCGACAGGTCGAAGCCGCTCAAGTTGGCCGAGAGCACCACCGCCCGCCGCTGGTCGATGCGACGGATCTCGGAGGGGCCCTCCGCCTCGTCCAACGCGGCCACGGTGTCGAGGCGGATGGCGGGCACGAGCATGGGGTTCACGTTGATGGCGCCCACGTCGGAAACCGAGGCCCGGTCCTGCTCGGCGAGCCGCACCAACAGGTCGACCCGGCGCTCGCCCTGCGCGAGTCGCGTGGCGGTGGTGCCCTGCACCTTGTTGCGCACCGCGCGGGCGACGTCACCGACCGCGAGGCCGAGGGCGTCGAGCCGCAGCCGATCGTAGCGGACCCGCACCTCGGGGTAGCCGCGGGTCAAGGACGAGCGTACGTCGGTCAGGCCGGGCACCGTCCGCAGCGCTGCCAGGGCCGCGTCGGACGCGACGCCGAGCGTGGTGAGCTCGTTGGCATGGAGCACCACCTCGATGGGCGTCCGGAAGCTGAACAGGGCGGGTCGGACGAAGCGGGTCTGGAGCTTGGGCCAGGTCGCCAGCCGCTCCCGGACGGCGTCCATCACCACCGCTTCGCGGGCCTCCAGGTCACCGCCTGGCGTCAGCTCGACGAGGATGCGGCCGCTGTGCTCGCCCTCGTCGGCCTTGGAGTCGGCCTTCCGCTCGGTCCCGACCACGCTGTAGACGGTCGCGACGCCCGGGACAGCCCGAAGCTCCCGCTCCACCTGGGCGAGCACGGCGTCGGTGCGGGCCAGTGGCGTCCCCACCGGGAGCGACGCCTCGATGGTGAACCGCCCCTGGTGCACCTCGGGGATGAGCTCGCTGCCCACCCGGTTGAAGCCCCAGACCGAGGCGAGGAGCAGGCCCGCCGCCACCACCAGGACGGTGAAGGGTTGGGTGAGCGCGGCGCTGAGCCCCTGACCGAACCAACGCTCCACCACGGTGTAGCCACGGAGGAATTGGTCCGCCATCCAAAGGGTGACACGATTGAAGAGGCCCCAGATCAACGCCACGAACCGGCCCACCCACCGACCGATCCACGCGGTGACGGTGGCGACGAACAACGCCGATGCCACCAGCGTTCCGGCCACGACAAACCGCAGCAGGGCGTAGGGCCAGGCCCACCAACGCCGCCCAGACCGGAAGTCCCGCCACGTGTCACGCAGGCTGCTCTGCGCGACGTCCCGGGCCCGGGTGGGGGAGACGTCGATGGAGAGCGCCAACGCGCGCAGCATCGGGATGAAGAGCAGCGCCACTGCGAGGGAGGCGAGCAGCGAGAACACCACGGTGAGGGCGAGGTCGCCGAAGATCTGGCCGGCGATGCCCTCGATGAACACGATGGGGAAGAACACCGCCATGCCGGTGAGCACCGACGCGAACACCGCGCTCGACACCTCGGAGGTGCCGATGACGGCCGCCTCCATCCGCGACTTTCCCTTGTCCAGGTGGTTCTGGATGTTCTCGAGCACGACCGTGCCCGAGTCGATGACCATGCTGACCCCCAGGGCGAGCCCACCCAACGACATCAGGTTCAGCGAGGTGCCGCCCAGGTACATGACCGCGAAGGTCACCACCAGCGAGATGGGGATCGCGGTGGAGATGATCGCGGTGGTCCCCCAATCCCGGAGGAACACGAACGTGACCAGGATGGCGAGGATGCCACCCAACACCGCGTTTCCCACCAGGTCGTTGAGCGCCGCCTCGATGAATTGCGCCTGGTCGTCGAGCACGTGGGTGGTCATGCCCTCGGCCAGCGTCACCGTCGCCAGCTCGGCCTTGACCGCCGCCGCCACGCTCACGAGGTTGGCGTCCGCCTCCTTGAACACCTCGAGCTCGATGGCGTCCACCCCGTCGAGGCGGGTCACCACCTCCCGATCGGCCGCGCCCTCGGAGACCACCGCGACCTCTCCCACCCGCACCACCGAGCCGTCCGGCCTGCGGATGCCGAGGTTGCGCACGTCATCGAGCCCGCGGAACTCGTTGAGGGTGCGGATCAGGTACTCGTTCTCGCCCTCCCGGACCACGCCGCCGGCGAGGTTCACGTTTTCGCTGGCCAACGCCGACGACAGCGTGTCGAGCGTCATGCCCCGGGCCGACAACCAGTCTTCCCGCGGCTCGACCAGCACCTGCCGCTCCAAGCCGCCGCGCACGGTCACCGCGGCCACGCCGTCCACCGTCTCCAGGCGCCGCTTGAGCTCCTTGTCGGCGTACTCGCGCAGCGTCACCAGCGAGGTCTTCGTGCCCCCGGAGAACGCGACGCGCAGGATGGGGTCCAACGAGGGGTCGTAGCGGAGGATCAACGGGCGGTCGGCGCCCTCGGGCAGGAAGGTGGTCTGCAGCCGCTCCCGGACGTCCTGGGACGCGGCGTTCATCGAGGTGTCCCAGTTGAACTCGAGCACCACGTCGGAGATGCCGGCCCGGGAGCGGGACTCCACCTCCACCAGGCCTTCCACCGTGGACAGCGCCTCTTCGATGGGCCGGGAGATCTGGCTCTCGACCTCCTCGGGCGCGGCGCCCGGGTACTCGGTGCGGACCGTCAGCGTGGGGTAGCTGATGTCCGGCATCAGGTTGAGCGGGAGCTGGGCGTAGCTCACGATCCCGAACACGAAGACCGCGATGGTGACCATGCACACCGCGATGGGGTGCGCGACGATCCAGCGGAAGAGGCCCATCGGTCAGCCTGCCTCGGCGGGCTTCGGCTCCGCCGGGGCTTCCTCGGTCTTCGTGGCGATGGTCGGATCGCCGGGCAGGCGCACGCGCGCGCCGTCCCGCAGCGCCTCGTTGCCCACCGTCACCACCTGCTCGCCCACCTTGAGCCCCGAGGTCACCTCGGCCAGCTCCCCATCCTCGAACCCGATGGTGACGGCGACGCGGACCGCCTTCCGCTTCGGGCCGGGCAGCTCGGGCTCCTTCTTCTCGTCGGTGTCACCACCGCCGAAGGAGAAGGACATCCCCCCGCCCTTCCCGCCGCCGCCTTCGGCCTTCTCCTCGAGCTTCTTCTTGTCCTCGGCCTCCTTGGCGACCTCCTCCGGCGTCATCTCGGCGACCCGGTAGACGAAGGGCTTGCCCTCGTCCCAGACCAGCGCCCGACGCGGGACGGTGAGCACGTTCTCGTGGCGATCCACCTCGATCCGCACCGACACGAACTGACCCGGGCGCAACGTGCTCTGGCCGGGGTCGACCGCGATGGTGGTGCGGAAGGTACCCGACGTCGCCTCGATGACCGGCGAAACGCGAAGCACCGAGCCCGTCGCGACGGACTTGTCGTCGTAGGCGCTCACCAGCTTCGCGGGGAGCCCCGCACGCACCGCCGCCGCGTCCCGCTCGGGCAGCGACACCACCACCCGGAGGCGGTCCAGATCGACGATCACGAACGCGGGCTGCCCCCCCGCGACCTCGCCGAAGCGGAGGTTCCGGGTGGCGACGGTGCCGTTGATGGGGCTCTCCAGCCGGGTGAAGCCCTTGGTCTGCGTGGCCTCGGCGTGGGCGGTGCGCGCGCCGGTCAGCGTGGTCTCGGCGAGGTCCAGCTCGGCCTTGGAGATGGCCCCCTGGCTGAACAGGCGGCGGGCCGCCTCGACGTCGCGGGTGGCGCGTTCCAGCTCGGCGGAGGCGCGGCTGAACCCGCCTTCGAGGGTCGGATTGGAGAGCGCGGCCAGGAGCTGGCCCTTGGTGACCCGATCCCCCTCCTCCACGTAGATGCCGGTGACCACCCCGGTCGCCTCGGGGACGAGGGTGGCCTGGGCCTCGGACTCCACCGTGGCCGACCCGACGAGGTGGCTCCCGACCGAGCCGGGCATGACGAGGGCGACCTCCACCAGCGAGCGCGGGTCCGGTTGGGTCTCCTCTTCGGCGTCGGTGTCCCCACCCCCACCTTCGGGACCACCAGCGCACGCGACGAGGAACAGGGTGAGCAGCCAGGCGGACATTTCATGACCTCGCGGCCCGTGAGCTATACCGCCGAAGAGCCGGGGTCCGCCCGCGGAGACAGCTTGCGACACCGGAAACTGGATGTGACCACGATCCAACCCGGGAAACCCGGCTACCCTGTCTCACCGGCCCCGAACCCGACACCCCTCGCCCTCCGTCCGCCGCCCTCTCGACCGAGACTCCCGATGCGACCAACCCTGTGCATGCTGGCCCTCGCTGTCACCGCGTGTGATCGGAAGTCGCTCGACTCCGAACCCACCGACACCGCCACCGTCCCCGTCGCGATCGACGCCGACCAGGACGGCGACACGCTCGAGGCCGACTGCGACGACGACAATCCCGACGTCCACTCCGGCGCGACCGAGGTGTGCGACGGGATCGACAACGACTGCGACGGCACCACCGACGTGGACGCGGTGGACGCGGCGCTCTGGTACGCCGACGTCGATGCGGATGGGCACGGCGACGCCTCGGTCTCGACCTCGGCCTGCACCGCCCCCGACGGCTACGTGGACACCACGGACGACTGCGACCCCGCCGATCCCACCATCTACCCGGGGGCCAAGGAGGCCTGCGACGACCCGGTGGACCGTAACTGTGACGGCTCGGCCGGCCTCGTGGACGAGGACGGTGACGGCGTCGCCGCGTGTGAGGACTGTGACGACACCAACGCCGACGTCGGGCCGGACGGGGTCGAGCTCTGCAACGGCATCGACGACGACTGCGACGGCGTCTCCGACGAGGCGGAGGCCCTGGACGCCCGCGCCTGGTACCCCGACGACGATGGCGACGGCTTCGGCGCCGACGCGCCGGTCACCCGAGCGTGCACCGCGCCGGCGGGATCGGTGTCCCTCCCCGCGGACTGCGACGACACCGACCCGACCATCAACCCCGACGCCACCGAGGCCTGCGACGACCCCGTGGACCGCAACTGCGACGGTTCGGTGGCCTACGCAGACGCCGACGGCGACGGCGTCGCCGCCTGCCTGGACTGCGACGACACCTCCGCCGACGTCGGCACCGCCGCGGATGTCACCTGGTACTACGACGGCGACGCCGACGGCTTCGGGGACGCGACCCTCACCGCGACCGGCTGCACCGCCCCGGCCGGCTACGTCGCCTCGTCCGGTGACTGCGACGACGCCGACCCGGGCGCCTACCCGGACGCCCCGGAGGCCTGCACCGACGCTGTGGACCTGAACTGTGACGGGTCCATCGGCTACGCCGACGCCGACGCCGACGGCTACGCGGCGTGCGAGGAGTGCGACGACGCCGATCCGGACGTCCACCCGGACGCCATCGAGTGGTGCACCGGCACCGACGACGACTGCGACGGCGCCGTCGACGACGACGCCGCCGACCTCCTGCTCTATTACCCCGACGCCGACGGCGACGGCTACGGCGACACCACCGCGCCCGTCGAAGCCTGCGAGGCGCCCGCGGGCCACACCGACGACTACACCGACTGCGACGACACCCGCGCCGACGTGAACGTGGACGGGGTCGAGGTCTGCAACGCCATCGACGACGACTGCAACGGGACCGACGACGACGCCGCCACCGACGCGATCGCCTGGTACGCCGACGTGGACGAGGACGCCCACGGCGACAGCGCCGACGCGGTGACCGCGTGTGATCCGCCCGATGGCTACGTGGCCGGCGACGACGATTGCGACGACACCCGGGACGACATCAACCCCGACCAGGCCGAGGTCTGCAACGGGGTGGACGACGATTGCGACGGTGACACCGACGGCGGCGCGATCGACGCCGATGTGTGGTACGTCGACGCCGACGCCGACGGGTACGGCTCCACCAGCACCAGCACCGGCTGCACCGCCCCCGCGGGAACGGTCGCCACCGCCGGCGACTGCGACGACGACGACGCCGCGACCAACCCCGCGGGCGTCGAGGTGTGTGGCGACGGCGCCGACAACGACTGCGACGGCACCGACAACGGTTGCACGCTGGACGGGAGCGTCGCGACCGGTGAGGCCGACTGGACCCTGCACGGAGAGCAGTCCAACGACTACCTCGGCGCGGCCGCAGCGTTGGGCGACGTCGACGGCGACGGCGCAAGCGACGTGATGGTGGGCGCCTACGGGTGGGACAGCGCCGGGAACGGCAGCCGCACCGACGGACGGGTCTACGTGAGCCTGGCCCCCCTCGATCCGGCCGACACCAGCGCGACGGCCGACGTGGTGCTCTCCTCGACCCAGAGCACGGCCGCCTTCGGCGCGGCGCTGGCGATCCTCGGGGACAGCGACGGGGACGGCGTCGGGGACTACGCCGTCGGTGCGTACCGCTACGACGGGATCGGCGCCGACGCCGGGGCGGTCTTTCTGTACACCAGCCATCCGAGCGGCGCAGCCGACGACTCCGACGCCGATACCATCGTCGACGGCGCCGCCGCCTCGGACCAGGCGGGCAGCGCGGTCGCGTCGGCCGGGGACGCGGACGGAGATGGCCTGGCCGACCTGCTCGTCGGGGTGCCGGGCTACGACGCCGGGGCCACCCTGGGTGTCGGCGCCGTGGGCCTCCACCTCGGGCCGCTGCCCGCCGGCTCGGTGGCGGTCGACGCGGGCGCCACCTGGTTCGAAGGCGCCGAGGCGGGCGAAGGCGCCGGCTCGGCGTTGGCGAGCGGAGACATGGACGGGGACGGCATCGGCGACGTGGTGATCGCGGCCTGGTTGTCCGATGCCACCGGCACGGACGCGGGTTCAATCTACGTCTACTATGGCCCACCCGCGTCCGGAACGGTGTCGGTCACCGCGGCCGACATCCTGCTCACCGGGAGCACCGCGGGGGACCAGTTCGGCCGCGCGGTGGCCCTCGCGGACACCGACGGCGACGGCACCGACGACCTCGTCGTCGGGGCCGACGGCCGGGACAACGGCGCGGCGCTCAACAGCGGCGCCGCCTACGTGTTCGGCTCGGGAACGGCGTCGGGTGACGCCAGCCTCGCCGCCGCCGCCTTCACCGGGGTCACCGGCAACGACTACGTGGGCCGGAGCGTGGCGGGCGCCGGGGACGTCGACGGGGACGGGGCCGACGACCTCCTCCTGGGGGCCGTCGGCTTCGACAGCGGCGCTTCGAGTGGGTTGGGGGCGACCTACCTGGGGTACGGACCGTTCGCCGGTACGACGGCGCTGGCGGTGTACGACGCGCGTTTGGAAGGGACGACCGCCGGGGACGCGGTGGGGTACGCGGTGGCAGGGGGCGCGGACACCGACGCGGACGGCTTCGCGGACGTCCTGCTGACCTCGGTGGCGACCGACACCGGGACGCTCAGCAACAACGGCGCCCTGTGGTTGTTCTGCGGGGGCGGGCTTTAGGGCCCGTCCGGACTGAGCCCGACCGGCGCCGATCAGCAGCCGTCGTTGGAGGTGCCCGGCGTGCCGAGATCCCCCGAGCCGAAGGGGGTGGACCCCTCACACCAGTAGGTCCCGTCGTCGTTATAGGTGGCGTCCACGTAGCGCGGGGAGAGGGTCATCGACGCGCCGGTGGGGTCGGGGAAGGTGACCCCGTTGTCCCACACGACCTGGTCGATCGCCCCGGCAGTGTTGGCGAGGATCAGCTCGTCGTCGGAGTTGCCGAGCTGGCTGCTGGCGTACACGTAGTCGAGGGTGACCCCGCCGTTGAGGGAGCTGTCGCCATTGACGCCGAACACCGCGTAGGCCCCGTCGGCAACCACCAGCGAGCCCGAGACGGTGTCGACGTCGGTGCCCAGGTCGGAGATCACCAGCCCGTCGAGGTCGACCTCGCAGCCGCTGTCGTTGAGGACCTCGAACCACTCGCCGTAGTCGTCGAGCACGGCGTTGGGGTTCTGCATCACCTCGGAGATCACGAGGTCCCCGGCCGCGAGGTCGTCCACGGCCACCGAGCAGCCGCCGCCGCCTTCGTCGATCACGCCGTCGCAGTCGTCGTCGATGCCGTTACCGGCGACCTCGGCAGCGCCGGGGTTCACCCGGGGGTTGCCGTC
>JAYVAS010000061.1:0-5581 GCA_043750895.1 Pseudomonadota bacterium | reverse complement strand
CGACGACCGCCTCGACGTGGGGGAGCCCGCGCCGACCGCCGCCGAAGGCGACCTCTCGGGTGGCTACATCCTGAAGATCGACCAGAACCGCAGCGCCGGTTGGGTCACCGCGCGCGGCACCCCGGTCGACTACCACGAGCCCAAGGCGGACCAGATCACCGCCGAGCAGGACGCGTGGCTGAAGGGTTGGTGGGAGGAGCTGGAGCGGCAGCTCGACGAAGGCTTCGCGGACCCGACGACCAGACATCCGCATTGGTTCCCGGTCGACGAATGGGTCGACTTCGTGCTTCAACAGGAACTATCTTCGAACATCGACGCCTAGCAGGCTGCTGAAAATCGCCCAAGTGCGACGCGATTCTCGGCCTCGGTGCGTCGTCCTGGAGGTGGAGCCGATTGCGGCGGTTCCCGCCTGGCACGCTCGAACGTCAACTTTTCTGACATCCGCAGGTTCTTGGCGTGATCTCTCTTACGCTGTCAGCTTGGCGATGCGAATCAGGTGGGGAAGGTGAACCCGAGCAGGAAGGACTGCTCGGTCCTCTGTCTGCCCTTGAAGCGGCTTCGGCGGAGGGACCCGTACGTCTTGAGCCAGCCGAAGGTCTTCTCGATCAGCATCCGCGCCTTCGTGCTCATCGCGTAGCCCGGGTGGCGCGTGGTTCGGCCATCGATCGCCGAGCTCCTGCGCGCGTGTTCGTTCTTGGCGACGTGCGGGGTGACGCCCAGCGCGCGGCGCTGCCGCACGAAGTCCCGGGTGTCGTAGGCCTTGTCCGCCGCGACCGTGAACCTTCGGCCCTCCCGGTTCTTCTGTCGGCTCTCCGCCTTGCCCTTCCTCGCCTGCTTCCTCGCCCTCCGACGCCGTTCGCGCTGCAAGAGGGTGAGGGCCGCGTCGCGCTCGGCGGTGCCCGTCGCGGCGGTGAGCTCGGCGTCCACGACCAGCCCGTTCCGGTTCTCGATCAGGGCGTGGCCCATATGCGAGAGCTTGGCCTCTCGACCATTCCCCTTCCGGGCGAGCCGCGCCTCCGGGTCCGTCTTCGACGCGTGCGTCTCGTTGGTCCTCTTCTGCCCGCGGAAGTCGACGAAGCCCTTGTTGTCCTGCGTGTCCCCTTCCTTCGGTCGGAAGCTCTTGGTGGAGCCCCATGCCTCGATGAGCGTGCCGTCCACGGAGAAGTGGTCTGCAGAGAGCAGGTCCGCGCGCCGTGCCCGTTCCACGGTGGCCGCGAAGAACCGCCGCGCGACCTCGTGCTCCACCAGCCGCTCCCGGTTGTGGGAGAACGTGGAGGCGTCGAACGGCTCCTCGAGCATGTCCATGTCGAGGAACCACTTGAACAACATGTTGTAGGCGAGCTGCTCGCAGAAGAGGCGCTCGCTCCTGACGCTGTAGAGCGCCATCAACACCGACGCCTTCAGCAAGCGCTCGGGGGCCACCGACGGGCGACCGCCCGACGCGTACATCCCTGCGAAGACCGGATCCAGGTCTCGAAGCACCTCGTCGGCGAGCCGCTTCACCGCACGGAGCGGGTGGGACGAGGGGACCAGGCTCTCCATCGAGACGAGGGCGAGCATCGAGGGCTGCTTGGGAGTCGTTCCGCGCATGAGGACGTTCGTCACACGCCCGAGGACCCATGTCCACTCGGCACCTGCTATTTCAGCAGCCTGCAAGCTGATGCCTCCCTTCCGGTCTGCGTCAGGGGGGATCCCCACCAGGGTGAGGGCTTGCGGGGGTGACGGGGGGTCAGCGACCGTGCGCACGCATGCGGGCGTCGAGGTCGGCGCCGGAGAAGAGCCAGGCGGCGCCGGTGCTGTCGTCGTCGCCCGGGGCGCCGACCACGAGGTCGTCCACCCCGTCGGCGTCGGCGTCGGCGCCTCCCGACAGGAACAAGCCGAAGTTGCCGTACAGGTGGTAGCCGTCCAGGACGAGGTCGGCGTCGGCGGTGGTCCGGCCGGCCACCCAGAGGTCGCGGAACACGACGACCGCCCCGGTGACGTCGGCGTAGATGCCGGGCGCCCCGACCAGGATCTCGGTGTCCCCGTCGTGGTCGAGGTCCGAGCTGATCGTCAGCCCGGCCGAGACGCCGATCCACGAGGTCTCGGCGTCGAGCCAGGCGTCGGGCTCCTTGAACTCCCGGGTCCCCAGGAGCGGACCGAGGAAGAAGACGGCGCGTCCCGACTGGTCGCCCGCGCTCTCATAGCTGAGCGAGCCGAACGCGACGTCGATGACCCCGTCCCCGTTCACATCGCCGGTGGAGGCCGCGTCCTCGCCCTCTTCTGTCCTCGTGTAGGTGAAGATGGGTGACACGGCGCCCCCAGCCAAGGCCGGACCGGACGCGGCGTACAATGCGACCTCGTCACGTACGAACACCTCCGGGATCCCGTCCCCGTCCAGGTCGGTAGCGGGCGCGCCACTGCAGAACGGAAACGCCGCTAGCCGGGCATCGGCATCGTCGGTGGAGTAGACGCCCGGCGTCAGGCCCAGGAACACCAGCCCGTCGTTGTACGCGTTGGTGAGCAGGTCGGGCCGGCCGTCGCCGTCCAGGTCGACGTCGCCGCAGGCCGCAGCTCCAACGAGGTCTCCGCGCTCGCCCACGATGGTCACCACCGCCTCGTCCGGATCGTGACCGCCCACCTCGGCGGAGGAGAAGACCGACACCACGCCCGCCTGCCCCTGGGCGCCCCAGGCGCCGAGCACCCCGTCGGCGAACCCGTCCCCGTCGATGTCGCCGGCCGGTCCCACCACCGCATCCCCGTAGCTCGCGTCGTAGTTGGACTCGACCCACATGGCGCGGGCGTGGTCGGTGAGGGGCCCGCTCGGGTCGTTCAGCGGGTCCAGGAGCCAGGTGGCGGGCCAGGGGGACCGCGGCCCCTCCGGGTTTTCGTCCGAGGGGCCGGACACCAGGATCGCCGCGCCGGTGGCGAGCGCGCCCGGGACGAGGGCGACGCCATGCCCCGCGCTGTTCCCCACCCCACCGGGGTATAGGTCACCCGTCCACCACCGGAGCGCGGCCGTCTCGGCCAGCACCCACCGGTCCGAGTCGATCCCGTCGCAGTTGTCGTCGCGGCCGTCCCCCGCCGTCTCGGGCGCCCCCCGATGGGCCCCAGGGTCGTCGTCGCGGCAGTCGCCGGTCCGCCAGGTATAGCCGTCGCCGTCCTCGTCCAGCTCGTCCCAGGGGGTGGAGATCGTGGTGCCGGTGTCGTCTCCGGGGGTCGAGTCGGTGGGGACGGAGTCGGTCGGCGCCGTCGAGTCCGTCCCGCCTTCCCCCTCCTTGCCGGGATCCGGTGCGGGGCACCCGAGCAGGAGGAAGAGGAGGGTCATCGGTGTACGCCGTAGATGTCGTCGTTGCCGGCCCACAGGGTACCCCACGCCGCGCTCACCCGCGCCGCCCCGGCAGCCAGCTCATAGGCCGGGTACCCTGATCCGTACCCATTCCCGGTGGATGCGTACCCGCCGCCGTTGGTTCGCGTCTCTGCGTAGACGTCCGCGATGTCCGCCGGCGACATGCCCTGGGTGTCCAGGTTCCAGAGGAAACCTACCCAGTCGAGCTCGGTGCCGCGGTTACAGTTCGGCGCCCCCGCGCAGATCACCGCGTAGCAGTAGGCGCCGAGGTAGTCCTCGGCGTCGATGGTGAAGGACGAGGGGGTGTCTCCCGGGTCTGCAATGGTCGGCGTCGCCGAGGCGCAGTCCACGAACTGGACGGGCTCTTCATCAGTCGTGTCGCGGTCCCAATCCACCGTCTTGTAGAGGCCGAACGCGCAGTCCGTCTCCGTGGTATTGTTGTTGTAGCTCGCGGTGGCGTAGTAGTTGGCGAACCCCTCCCAGAACGCCTCCCCCTGGTACTCCTTCGAGATGAAGTGGTGTCCGTTCGCGCCGGTGGTGTCAGCCACGTCCCCCAGGCACACGCCCGGGGCCGCCGAGTTGTTGGCGCCGCTGCTCGGATATCGGCCGTACATGAGGGCGTGGCCGAACTCGTGAGCGATCTGGTACTTGTACTGGTAGGCAGTCGTGGTGTCGCGAATGTAGATGCCCGATGGGCTCGTAGCCTGAAAACACGAACTGCCCCCGCTTGGACACTGTTGGCTGTATGCGGTAAGCGTGCCGTTGGCGTTGGCAAGGTCGTCCCGCCACACCGCGTAGACCCCGGCGGCGAGGATGTTCCAGTCCTGGTACGCCGCGGTTGTTGTCGTGGTCCAGGTGCCGGACGCTTTGGGACTCCACGCCCCGCTGGTGTAGGTGGTGAGCACGCTTCCGGTGTTGTCTTGGAACACTTCGACCGTCTGCCCGTTGACCGCCGCCTCGGAGTAAACCACCGTCGTGTAGGACTTGGTAGAGTCCAGGACCAGCGTGGTTAGCAAGCACCCCGCCTGCATCCCCGAGGCCGTTGCCCACTCGTTCGCGATGGTCACCTGCGGGATTCCCTGCTGGATCACCTTCAGGTGGACTCCGCGAGCCGGCGTAGACGTATTCGAAGTGAGGTAGTCGTCCCCGTTAGACGGATCGACATCGACGAAGTCCACCCCGATCCGGGCGCAAACGTCGACGTTGTAGGTCGCGCCGAGGGCGGATCCCAGCAGCAGAAGGGGGATCATCCGTCCACCTCCTCGGAGTGCTGGGACGACGCCTCGTCCACCGGCGAGGGCGGCCGCTCGACGTCGGCGAGATCGGCGGACGACGACCGGGGCGTGGCTGTCGATGCCCAGGCGCCGCCGGGCGCCAGGTCCTCGGCCTGCGTTGGCAGCATGACGAGCGGCTCCGACTCGTCGCTGAAGGCCACGCGTAGATAGCCGGGTGAAGCCCTCTGCACCTCCACCCCATCCACCCGGAGAATCACCCGAATCAGGAGATCCGAAAGGTGGGAAGTCTGATCGGGGAGCACCCACGCGTCAGGCGGGACCTCCACGAACCACTCGAAGTACTCTCCACCCCGACCCGTGAACTGACCCACATCCCACTGCACGTCCACCCCTTCGAAGTGCACCCGCGCTGCGATCGCCCACTCCACCTCTCCGAGGTCCTCAGGGAGGGTCACCCCAATCGAACCGTCGAACTCCCCCTCGGCGTTCACATTGGGTGCAACGAAGAGCATGTCGAGCCCGAGCTCATCGGCCGGGAATGCGTCGCAGAGGGACTCTGCCCGTGCCGACCCCCCGACCACGACGAGCAGCCCGATCACACCCACCACCCCTGAGCCGGTGATCCTCTCACCCATCCGCACCTCCCGGAGCGAGGATACCACACGCCCTGACGAAGTCAAGTCGTGCAACGGCCGCGCGCAGGCATGCGGGCGCCGGAGCCAGGCGGCGCCGGTGCGGTCGTCGTCGCCCAGGGGTTCGCGCCGGTGCCGCGTGTCAAGGACCGCCTGAAGAGACCGCAGTCGGGGCGGCCAAACTGATCCGGTGATCGGGGCGTGGACCACCGCGTCGATCGACCTAGTTCGGCGGTCCCTTCGAGCCAGGACCACGCGCGGTTGAGGGGGCCGTCGCGTACACTCCCGGCGTGACCCTCCTCCTCATCGCCGCCTGCACCCACCCCGAGGAGCCCGCCGACACCGGCGGAGCGGCGGCCACCACCGAGGTGATCACCTCCACGGTC
>JAYVAS010000060.1:0-4313 GCA_043750895.1 Pseudomonadota bacterium | reverse complement strand
GACGTCGCCGCCGCCGACATGACCCCCTGGTACACCGACGCGGACGGCGACGGGTACGGCGACGCGGGCTCGATCACGGTCGCCTGCGACGCCCCCGTGGGCACGGTCGCCGACGCGACCGACTGCGACGACGCCGACGCCACCTTCCACCCCGGCGCCGCCGAGACCGACTGCGCCGACCCCGCCGACTACAACTGCGACGGCACCGTGGGCTACGCCGACGCCGACGCCGACGGCTGGGCCGCCTGCGAAGACTGCGACGACACCGTCGCCGACGTGAACGACGCCGGGCTCGAGCTCTGCGACGGTATCGACAACGACTGCGACGGCACCGTCGACGTGGCCGCCGCCGACATGACCCCCTGGTACACCGACGCGGACGGCGACGGGTACGGCAATGCGAGCTCGGCGACCATCGCCTGCGACGCCCCCGCGGGCACCGTCGCCGACGCGACCGACTGCGACGACGCCCACGCCTCGATCCGACCCGGCGTCACCGAGGTGTGCAACGGCATGGACGACGACTGCGATGCGGCCGTCGACGACGCCGACGCCGGCCTCGATCTGGCCAGCGCGGAGACCTGGTACACCGACGCGGATGGAGACGGATACGGCGATCCTGCCGATTCGAGCACCGCGTGTGTGGTTCCCTCGGGCGACGTCGGCAACGACCTCGACTGCGACGACACCAGCGCCGGGGTCCGACCCGGCGCCACCGAGGTCTGCAACGGGGTGGACGATGACTGCGACTCGGACATCGACGACGCGGACCCGAGCCGCGACGCCGCTACCGCCGATTCCTGGTACGCCGACCTCGACGGGGACGGCTACGGAGACGTGGTCACCGTCGTGGTGGCCTGCGCGGCCCCTTCGGGCGCCGTCGCCGATGCCACTGACTGCGACGACACCGACGCCCTGTTCCACCCCACCGCTGTCGAGGACGACTGTACCGACCCCGCCGACTACAACTGCGACGGCACCGTAGGCTACGCCGACGCCGATGCCGACGGCTGGGCCGCGTGTGAGGACTGCGACGACACCCGCGCGGGCGTGAATCCGGACGCCATCGAGACCTGCGACGGACTCGACAACGACTGCGACGGGGACACCGACGACGCCGATGCGAGTCGGGACAGCGGCACCGCGGAGGCCTGGTTCACCGACGCCGACGGCGACGGCTACGGGGACGCCACCGAGCTCGTGGTCGCCTGCGACGCCCCCTCCGGAGCCGTCGCGGACGCCACCGACTGTGACGACGCCGACGACGCTGTCCATCCGAGCGCGTCCGAGGTCTGCAACGGGTTCGACGACGATTGCGATGGCCTCGTCGACGACGCCGACTCGGGCCGGGACGCGGCCAGCGCCACCACCTGGTATGCCGACTTCGACGGCGACGGATTCGGCGACCCGGCTGAAGCGACGATCGCGTGCACGGTTCCCTCGGACCACGTCGCGGGCTCGACCGACTGCGACGACACCGACGCCGACGTCCGACCCAGCGCCACGGAGATCTGCAATACGCGAGACGACGACTGCGACGGAAGTGTCGACGACGCCGACGGAAGCCTGGACAGCGGCTCCACCACCGCGTGGTACGTGGACACCGACGCGGACGGCTACGGATCAGGTACGGCGATGCTCAGGTGCGCCGCCCCCTCCGGCCGCGTGGCTCCCAATGGGGACTGCGACGACACCGACACGGACTTCCACCCGGGTGCGTACGAGGGGAATTGCGCGGATCCCAGCGACTACAACTGCGACGGGAGCACCGGGTTCGTCGATGCCGACGACGACGGTTGGGCCGCCTGCGAGGAGTGCGACGACGCGAGCGACGACGTCAACCCCGACGCCACCGAGGTCTGCGACGGGGTCGACAACAACTGCGACGCGGCCATCGACGACGCGGACGCCACCCTCGACCTGGGCACGGCGACGCTCTGGTACTCCGATGCCGACAGCGACGGCGCCGGAGACGCCACCACCGCGGTCTACGCCTGCGCGGCCTCGACGGGGACCCTCGCCGACGACACCGACTGCGACGACGACGACGCCGCCGTGAACCCCCACGCGACGGAGGTCTGCAACGGGATCGACGACGACTGCGACGCGGCCGTCGACGACGCCGATCCGAGTCGCAGCAGCGCCTCCGCCGGCAGTTGGTTCACGGACGCCGACGCGGACGGCTACGGCGACGCGACGGATGTCGACATCGCCTGCGTGGCCCCGACGGGGACGGTGGGTGATGACACCGACTGCGACGACACCGATCCGGCCGTCCGTCCCGGCGCGACCGAAGTGTGCAACGGCGTCGACGACGACTGTGACTCTGCGGTGGACGACGCGGACCCGAGCCTGAACACCGCCACCGCCGGCAGTTGGTACGCGGACTCCGACGGTGACGGGTACGGCAGCGGCACGGCCACTCTGGCGTGTACGGCCCCCTCGGCGCGCGTCACGAACCACACCGACTGCAACGACGGGAACGCGGCCGTCAACCCCGCGGCGACCGAGGTGTGCGACGCCGGGAACACCGACGAGAACTGCAACGGCCTCGCCGACGACGCCGACGGCACGGTCAACCCCGCCACCAAGGTGGTCCGATACGAGGACGACGACGGTGACGGCTACGGGAGCCTGAGCAGCGCCGCCGCGTGGTGCGACCCGCCGTCGGGCGTCATCACCGATCACAGCGATTGCGACGACACCGATGCCGACCGGTCGCCGGCCGAGACCGAGACCTGTGACGACGTCGACAACGACTGTGACGGCGTCATCGACTGGGGCAATCGCGTGCCCTACGACTACGCGACGATCCAGGCGGCCATCAACGCCAGCACGACCGGCGACGTGGTGTGCGTCGGGTCCGGGAGCTATGCCGAGAACATCGACCTGGACGGCCGCGCCGTGACCGTCGAGGGAACCGACGGCTCGGATTGGACCACG
Organism: Pseudomonadota bacterium; assembly: GCA_043750895.1. Classification (GTDB taxonomy): domain Bacteria; phylum Myxococcota_A; class UBA796; order UBA796; family SXON01; genus JAYVAS01. The sequence continues at coordinate 1,370 of JAYVAS010000060.1, read as the reverse complement.
ATCGAGGGCGACGGTACCGGCCCGGTGGTGACCATCAACTCGGGAGAGGGCCTCGACACCGTGCTGAGCGGCTTCACCATCACCGGCGGCGCGGCCGCAGCGGGGGCCGGCGTCTACGTGGTGAGCGCGAGCCCCACGCTCAGCAACCTCTACATCACCGGCAACACCTGCAGCGCCTCCACCTGCCGAGGTACCGGCCTCTACCTGTCGGTGAGCAACGCGGTCGTCGACGAGGTCAGCGCCTCCGGGAACACCGCGACCGTGACCTCGCTCGCGTCGGGGATCGGGGCCTACTTCGGGAACACCAACGCTACGGTCACCGACAGCCAGTTCGACGGGAACATGGTCACGTGCGCGGCAAACGTGTACGGCACCGGCCTGACCGTCTACGACGACAACGGAGGCACGCCGACCTTCAGCAACGTGACGGTGGACGAGAACATCACGACCCTGACCAGCTCCTCCGCGGGGAATCAGTACGGATCGATGTACGTGTACAACACCGGCGCGTCCTTCGACGAGATCTCGGTGTCGGCCAACGAGGGCTACGACGGCTACAACGTGTGGAGCTCCGGGGTCACCGAGTACTACTCCACGGCCAACTGGACCCACGCCCGCGTCGACGGCAACATCGCCGATACCTACTACGTGGACGCGGTGGGGCTGCGGCTGATGTACTCCGCATCGGACTGGACCAACGCCACCATCGCCGGCAACCGGGCCATCGCGACCTACACCGCGCTGGCATCGGGGGTGTTCGTCGACCGCGGCTCGGCGGCGGTGTTCACCAACGTGGACGTCGTGAAGAACGAGGTCGACGGGTCGGGAACGGCATCGGTGTGGACCAGCGGATTCGGCGAGTACCGCAACGGGTCGACGATCACCTTGCGGAACGTCAACGTGTCGGGGAACTCGGTCGGTTCGGGGACGACCATCTACAGCGGCGGGGTCTACAGCACCGGCTACGTCTCGATCACGTACAGCAACGTCTACGGGAACAGCGTCGCCGACTACTACGGGATGTCGAACCCCACCGGCACCAACGGCAACCTCTCCGCCGAACCGGACCACGCCTACACCTCCGGCGCCGACCCGGCGGTGTGGGACTTCACCCTCGGCTGGACGTCCGTGCTGATCGACGCCGGGAGCACGACGATCCTCGACGGGGACGGGAGCCCGTCCGACATCGGGTCGATGGGCGGTCCGGGCGGCGCCTGGACCCACTGACGGCGCCCCGGGGCCGCGTCGACGCGCGGCGGTTCCATCGGCCCCCGCAGCTGGGGTAGACTCGCGCGCTCATGATCCGCGTCGCCGACTACATCGCCCAGACCCTCTCCCGCTCCGGCATCACCGACGTCTTCCTGGTCACC
>JAYVAS010000059.1:0-8822 GCA_043750895.1 Pseudomonadota bacterium | reverse complement strand
CCATGGCGGGTGGGCAGGTAGATCGCGCCGGGAGCGAGCTTCACGGCGTCCCGGATGGGCATGCCGGAGCGCACGCCGAGGGCCCGCACCTCGTAGCTGCATGCGGTGACCACGCCGCGGGCGCCCGGTGCGGCCCCGACGATGACGGGCAGCCCCACCAGCCGGGGATCGAGCAGGCGTTCGACCGACACGAAGAAGGTGTCGAGGTCCAGGCAGCACAGCGGAGCTGAGAACATCTGCACAGATGAACAGTAGCATGGGCTGAACGCATGTCAAGGTCCAGACCGGAACTCCCGCACGTCCGACGGTGGCCGGGCTAAGGGGCCGGCAGATGCTGCCCAACCGCCTCAACCAGGTCCGCGTGCGCGCCAACTTTCCCGGAGAGGTGGAGCTCCTGGTGCGCAAGGGAGAGCGCATCCATGCCGGTCAGGCGATGGTCGTGATCGAGGGGGTGGGGGAGCTCGAGCGGCTGGCCGCCCGCAACCCGGGCACGATCGCCGAGGTCCACGTCCGGACCGGGCAGGAGGTCGAGCAGGGGGCGCTGTTGCTCGTGCTCCAGGAAGAGCTTCCGGCCGGCTGATCGGGCCTCTCGACGGGTCCGGCGGTCCGCTGGTGACCCGGCGTCAGAGGCCGCCGTAGCCGGAGAACAGGTACAGCCGTCCGGCATCGATGCCGTTGGCGTCGTCCCCGGGCGCCCCGAGCAGGAAGTCGGGAAAGCCGTCCTGGTCGAGGTCTCCGCCCGCGGACACGTCCGTCCCCACGCCGTCGCCGGGGTTTCCCCCGTCGATGCGCACGCCGACGGTCTCCACGGCCTGCACGCCCCGCCCACCCAGGGGCACGACGTACCCGGCGCCCGCCTCGTCGCCCTGTCCCGGCGCGCCGATCAGCAGGTCCGCGCCGCCGTCCCCGTCAGCGTCCCCTATGGATGCGAGGCTTCGGCCCAACAGTGCGCCGTCGACGCCCGTGAGTTGGAGATCGGCCGCGGTCATCGAACCGAGCGGCGTCAACCGACCGAGGAGCAGGTACACCGCGCCGGCGTCGGTGTCCCCGGCGAGCGGAGCGCCGGCGGCGACGTCCTCCCGCCCGTCGCCGTCCACATCGCCCAGCGCACACAGCGCGGTGCCCACCTCGTCGCCGGCCGCGACCCCGAGCACCGAGGTGGCGACGTCCATGACGTAGGATCGGCCCTCGATCGGGCCGCGGACCACGTCGACCGAGCCGGCCTGGGGATTGTCGGTGCTGTCGCGCGGGGTGCCCGCCACCAGGTCGGTGGCACCGTCGCCGTCGGTGTCGGCCACGGCGACTGCGTAGCCGAGCCGCGTCGACGGGAGCCACGCCCCGATCTCGCCCGCAAACCCGACATGTTCCCGCGCCCACTCGTCGATGAGGATGGTCCCGAACACGCCGTCGATCTCCCCCGGCTCGCCGATGGCGATGTCCGGTCCGCCCACGCCGTCCAGGTCGCGCCCTCCCGCGAGGGAGAACCCGTACTGTCCGCCGATCTGCAGGCCGCTGTAGCTGTCCGTCGCGGCCTCCTCGACGTCGATCGTCCCGCGGCTGAGCGGACCGGCGATGAAGTGCACGCGCCCCACGTCGGCTCCGACCTCCGAATCGTAGGTGGGCTCGCCGATGGCGTAGTCGTCGGCACCATCCCCATTGGCATCGCCGAGCAGCGCGATGGCGCGACCGAACCCGGCATCGGTCTGGCTCCCGGTGAGGGCGAGGCTCGCGACGTCGGCGATGGTGCCCGAGGAGGTGATCGGCCCCGGGATCAGGTACACCGTCCCGGCGTAGGCCGCGCCGCTGGAGTCCCGGCTCACACCCACGAGGAGGTCGTCCGCGCCGTCGCCGTCCGCGTCTCCCACGCTGGTGAGGTCCACGCCGGCCGCGTCGTCGTCGTCGTCGCCGTTGAGGCTCAACGCGTCGGTGGTGACGTCCAGGCTCTCGGGCAGCGCGCACGACCCGGCGCCCCCGTCGCAGTCCTGGTCGACGCCGTCCCCGCAGATCTCCGTCGCCGCCGGGTAGATCCCGGCGTCGTCGTCGTTGCAGTCGGCGCCCCCGCTGGCCTCGGCATCGGCGCCGTCTCCGTCGACGTCGGTGAGGTCCGCGCCATCGCAGTTCTGGTCGACGCCGTCGTAGGCGACCTCGGCGGCGCCAGGGTTGATCGCGGCGTCCTGGTCGTCGCAGTCGACGGTTCCGGGCGTGCCGTCGGCGTCCAGGTCCAGCCGGGCGGCCTGATCGGCGTCCGAGATCCAGGTGCACCCGAGGGATAGCAGTACGGTGAACATCCTGGGGCACCTAATGCCGCGCCGCGCGACGCGCCGAGGTGGTTCACTGAACCTGGCACCGCCCGAAGGTCGCGCTGCACACGATGTGTACCGTCCCACCGGCCACGACCTGCACCGTGCCGCTCTTCACGGCCGAACGACCGGGGAAGGTCGCGTAGACCCCGTAGGTGCCGGGCGGCACCGCGCCCGCGCCATACCGGCGGTCCCCACTCACCAGCGCCACCGATTCTGCGTCCCCGGAGACGACGGCGGTGCCGGTGGTCGGTGCGGCGGTCGCGGTGGTTCCCCCTGCCGCGGCCTTGGGGGCGGACTTGGCGGTCCGCGTGGTTGCCCGTGTCGAAACGCTGGTCTTGACGGCGGCCTCCGCCGGCGGCGCCGCCGCGGGGGTCGGGAGGAGCTCGGGGACGGGTTCGGGGACGGAGAGCGCGGCCTCGGCGGCCGGGGCGGCGGACTCGGACGGCCCGGAGCCGATCCAGATCAGGCCGCTGAGCGCTGCGGCCGCGGCGAGTACCCCCCCGACGACCAGCAGGCGACGCCGCGTCTGGCGCGGGGGCGCGTCCGGGTCCAGCTCGATCCTCGTGAGCTCGGAGCCCTCCGCGAAGACCTGGCCGACGAGGCGGTCGGCGTCCCGGACGGGCGACGCACCGATCATGGGGATCACCGTCGCCTCCGCCCAGTTGCGCAGCGCCGTACCAGGGACGGTGCGGCGGAGCTCCGTGGCCCGCCGCTCGAACTCGCGCGCGGTGGGGCGATCCTGCGGGGCGTAGGCCAGGGTGGCGTGGACCAGGTCCGCCAATCCGTCGTCGCGTACCGCGGCGGTGGTCAACGCTGCCCGGAGGGTGTCGATCCGGCGGCGGTGCAACGCGTTGTGGCGCTCCTCGTTGGCCGAGGTCTTCCCGAAGTGCTCGCCCATCAGCAGGTGGTACAGCACGATACCCAGGGAGTACACGTCGCCTTCGGGGCCGTAGATGTGGTCGATGCGCTCCGGGGAGACGTAGAGCTCGGAGCCGAAGTGCATGTCCCCGGTCTCGGACTCCCGGCCGGAGAACTCGGCACGCGCGATGCCGAAGTCGAGCAGCTTGACCGCGCCCGCGCCGGTGATCTGCACGTTGGCGAGCTTCACGTCGCGGTGGAGCAGGCGGAGCGGCTTGCCGTCCGCGCCCAGGGTCGTGTACGCGATGTGGAGGGCGCCGGCGACCTCGGCGGCGATCTCCAGCGCCACCCCCGGCGGTACGCGGTGCGCGGTAGAGAGGCGGCGGAGGTCGACCCCTTCGACGTACTCCATGACCACCGCCCAGCGGCCGCCCAGCCGGACGAGTCCGTCCGCCTGCACCACCGCCCGGTGGCGCAGCAGCCCCAGGATCCGCGCCTCGTCGCGGAGCCGGGCGACGATCTCGGTCATGTCGGCCTTGTCGTCGTGGAGCATCTTGAGGGCCACGACCTTGGAGAAGCCCTCCGGCCCCTGCGCCCGGGCGCGGTAGACCGTCCCGAACGCCCCCGTCCCCAGCGTGTCGAGGATCTCGTAGCGTCGGGTGGACTCGGTCACCACCGGATCGTCACGAAGCCGGCGATGCCGAGCGTGAGCGCCAGCGCCCCGGCGGCGGCGGCGCCGATGGTCTCGTTGTTGGTCGTCGTCCGGAGCCGGTCCAGGGTGTCGTAGGGGGTCTCCGGGTCGGCCCAGGTGGCGTGGGTGTTCGCCGCGAGCGCGTACATGACCCCCGAGCCTACGCCCAGGACGGCGGCGCTGCCGACGAGCGGCGCCGAGACGCGGTTCCGGGGACGGCTCGCGTCGGGCGCGTTCGTGGTCGGGACCGGCATCGGTCGCGGGGCGTCGGCCACCCCGGTCGTGGCGAGGGCGCCGACCTCGGGGCGGGCCCACCAGGGCATTGGAGCCCCGACGGCGAGGTAGGACGTCTCCCGCACCTCCCCCGATGCGTCGATCCACTGAAGCAAGGTGGCGCTCTCGGCACGGACCCGGGTGGTGGGGACGCCGTCGACGTAGATCTGGGTGCCGGGAGAGGCGACGAGCACGGTGTCCGGACCTTCGCCGCCGACGCGCGCTGCGTCGTACCACTCGCGGAGGGGGTGGCCCTCGGGCACCATCGTCGAGGGCAACTGAAACGCGGGCTGGATGGCCAGGGCCGCGCGGAAGGCGCCCGTCCCGACCGCGCGGTCGTCGGTGACGTAGGCGTCGAGCCCCGACAGGCGGTGCAGACCGGCGGCGTCGACCGGGGAGAGCGGCTCCCGTACACACGCCAGATCGGCCATCGCGGCGGCGCGGGCGGCCTGGTAGGCCAGCGCGTCCATCGTGGCGTAGGCCGACATGGCGGCGTTGACGTTGACGAGCACGTCCTGCACCGTGCTCGGACAGGCGGCATGCGCCGGTGAGGCCCAGAGCACGAATAGGACCGGACCGACGAAGGAGCGCATGGGGTCGTGAAGATAACACGAGAGAGGGGTCCGGAATCGCCCGTCGACAACCAACCGTAAGGATCGAGGCGGCGGTGCGCCGGCGGTGACGGACGTCCGTCACTGACAACCGTCACTGACGGACGTCGGTCGGGGATCGCGTAGAAAGCCGGCGGACAACCGTTGGCCCGGCCCTTGCAGTCGGCCCCGGCATGAGCGTGCGCTTTCCGACTCCCCTCGCCATCGACCCCTGGTGGGACCTCTACATGCCGGCGTCCTTCGGGGAGCGCGCCTCCGTCGAGCACGCCGTCGATCACCTCCCGGACGATGCCGCCGTTCAAGCCGTCGCGGTCCGAACCCTCATGCTGCTCGGACGCCTCCGGGAAGCGACCGTGCGCTGGCGCAGGATCCGGGATGCCCCTGAGGTGGAGGTGGCGGCGCTCGCCGTCGTCCTGGAGCCCGCGCCGGATCGGTGGCTGGCCAGGCTCGCGCACCTCGGTGCCAGTCCCGGACGGGTGGTGGACGCGCTGTGCGATCGCGCGGCGCGCGCGCTGGTCGAAGGGGAGCGGGCGGCGGCCGAGGCGGCGGTGCGCCGGGGCGTGGAGGCGCCCATGGACCACGCGGAGGCCGGGCACTGGGCCCGCTTCCTCGCCGACGCACCCGATCCGGTGGGGATCTACCGGCGGGCGGTGGCGGGGCGGTCCGGCCCGGGGGATCCGGTGGCCGATGTGGGGCCGCTGGTCATCCGGGCATCCAACGGGTGGCTCTCTGGCGAACGACTCATGCGGCGGTTCTTCGGTGCGCCGGTGGCCACCCCCCCGGCTGGCTCGGCCCTTGCTGCCCTCGCCGAACGGGGGGTTCCGGGAGGGCAGTTCGCCGATCTGGCGGTGTTGGCGCGGCTACCCGCCACGGACCGTCTGGTCGAGCTGGAGGCCCTGGCGGATCTCGTCGCCTCCGTCTCGGGCGAGGGGCGCGACGCCACCGGGCTCGCGCTCCGCTTGCACCGCGTGGCCCACGCCGCCGGGCCGGGCCAGGAACGGGACGCCGACGCCATCCTCACGCGGCTCGCACGCCGGGACCCGCGGATGCGGGGGGTGGGCCGGGAGGCGTCGCTGAGGCGAACGGCGGGGTAGCGGGATGATGGTGCAGGGCGTCGGCGACCCGCGCGGGCCGGCATCGGCATCGACCTCGATGCGGCCTACTCGCGGCCGACGACGTCGATGCCGATCTCCCCGACGATGTCGATGTCCCCGACGATTCAGCGCGGTAGCTGACGCCCCCCGCGCCGCGAACGGCTACGCTCGCCGGATGTGGTGGTTCCTGCTGGCCTGTGCACCCCCTCCGGACCGGGACATGGCCGTCGTCGCGACCGACACCGACACCGACACCGACACCGACACGGACGCCGACGCGGACTCGGACTCGGACTCCGACACGGACACCGACAGCGACACCGACTCCGATGCCGACGCCCTTCCGGGCAGCGTGGAGCTGAGTGGCCACTACGCGACGGCGCCGTTCGCGTTCTCCTGCGTCGCCACCGACCCCCCGGACCGTTTCTCCCGTTACTGGGGCAACGCCGTGGGGGACATCGCGGGCTCCTTCTCGTGCACCGACGTGGGCGCGCTCATCGTCAACTTCAACGACCCGCGCCCAGGCAGCTACACCGAACCCGACGGCACCGACTTCTTCTACGTGGACGGGGGTGGGGGCGTGCTCAACTGGGCCATCACCGCGCCGGTCACCTGGTCGTTGGAGCTGGAGACGGTGACCTTCGTCGACGCCGAGACCATGTGGCTCGTCGGCTCCCTCGCAGGCACCTGGGAAGAGGGCGACGTCAGCGCGCGCTTCGACCTCGAGCTCCCCTGCAACAACTGCTGAAGCGGCAGGACCGGACCCACCGCCTGCCGGCTCACCAGGCGCAGTGGAAGTCGGTGATGGAGAAGTCCTGTACCTCGTAGCGAACGGGCTCCGCGCTCGTCGCGACCGTCACCCCGACCACCCCTTGGAACCCGGTGTAGCCGGTCAACGCCGCGTCGAGCGCCGGGATGCCGTCGAGCTCGGTGGTGAGGTGTTGGTCGACGAGGCGCACGTGCAGCGTGTGCCACGCGCCGTCCTCTACCGACGGGATCGGCGCACAGGCGGCCGGCGCGGCGAGGTCTCCGTCGAAGTGGAACGCCAGGTGCGGACCGGGGACGCAGTCGCCCGCGTCGTCCCGGGTGTCCACCGCGAGGGACCACCCCGGCAGTGCGGGCCCGCTCGTGCACGCGGCGCCCGCCCCGAACCCCATCCCGCAGCCCCCACCCCCGAGGTAGCCGACGCGGCGGTCGGCATCGAGCAGGGTGAGCGAGAGCCCTTCGCCACCGGTGCCGTCGATCCGGAAGGCGAAGGACACCTCGGTGTCGTCCGCGTCGAAGATCGAGGCGAGGTCGAACGCGGCGGAGGCGAGATCCGGGGTGCCGTCGCTGACGGTGAGCAGTGCCCCGTCGCGTCCGGCGCTCCCTTCGAAGTGCCAGCCCTCGTCGATGATCGGGTACACCACGAAGGGCCCGTCCTGGCAGATCCACGCGATGTCCTCGGCGACGGCTGCGCAGGGATCGGTGGCAAAGAGAGAGATCCACTGCGGACCCGGGGCCCGGTCCTCCGCCGCCCACTCGGTGGTGACGAAGCCGTCCGCGTCCGGCGTGGCGGTGGCGAAGCTGCCGCTGAGCGACGACGCCCACTCCAGGGTCAGGTCCGCGAGCGCGTCGTCCGCGTCCGAGACCAGCGCGGTGAGGGTGACCGTACCGTCGGCGGGGAGCGTGTCCTCGTCGTACGGGGTGAGGACAAGGGCGGTGGGCGCCTCGTTGGGCGCGCTCGCGATCGGCACCTCGACCAGGGGTTGATCCGTGTCGTTGCTGGTGATGCGAAGGGTGGCCGTCCCGCCGGCCCCTCGGACCGCCCGGTCCACCCGCTCATCCGGTTCGAGTTGGAATGGCGCGGGATCGTCCACCGTCCACCCGTCCCCCTCGAGCGTGAGCCCGTCGACGGCCAAGGTGGCATCGCCTCGGTTGGCGACCTCGACCTGCACGACGGTGTCGGGACAGGCCTTGAGGGGGACCGGACCCAGGTGCACCTGGATGTCCGGAATTCCAGGCTGCGGCTCCTCCTTGATTCCGTATTCGGAGCACGCGGCGGCGAGGAGCAGGAGCACGTGGGCAGCATAGCCGACGTGTCGACCGACCGACGCGGTGCGCGCGGGTCTGCGCGCGGAGCCCGCCGGCGCGCGCGGCCGGGAGGCGCCACCGCGGCCAAGGGCGAGCTAAGCCACCCGTATGTTGCTGCTGCTGGCGTGCACCTCCACCGTGTGTGGTCCCGGAACGACAGAGAAGGACGGCGTCTGCGTGGCGGACACGACGGGGAGCACTCCCGACACCACCGATCCGACCACCGACCCCACCGACGACTCGGGGACCACTCCGACCGACGACTCGGGCCCCGACGACACCGGCCCCAGCGAAGACGCGACCCTCCAGGTCTACATCCTCGCCGGGCAGTCCAACATGGACGGCTACGCCTACCAGACCGGGCTACCGCCGGCAATGCAGGTCGCCGACCCTCGGGTGCCGCTCTACTGGTCGGGGTGGGGCACCTTCCGCTCCCTCGCGCCGAGCAGCTACGGCGGCCCGGTCTTCGTCGGCCCCGAGGTCAGCTTCGGGCGGGCGCTGGCCGATGCCGGGGAGCCGGTGGTGCTGGTGAAACACGCGGTGGGGGGCACGGACCTCGCCAACTACTGGTTCCCGGGCTCCACCCCGGACGCGGCCGACGCGGGGCCGGGGTTCTCGGTGCTGGCCGACACCATGGAGGGCGCCGCGGCGGAGCTGGACGGGCAGGGACAGCCCTGGCGGTGGGCGGGCTTCATCTGGATGCAGGGAGAGTCCGACGCGCTCGACGCCACGATGACCGCGGCCTACGAGGTCAACCTCACCCGGCTCATCGACGCGGTCCGGACCATCACCGACGAGCCTAATCTGCCAGCGTCCATCGGCCTCATCTCGCGGGAGTCCTATTGGACCTACGCCGATGCGGTGCGGTCGGCGCAGCAGGCCGTGGCCGACGCCGACCCCTTCGTCGTCACCGTGGAGA
>JAYVAS010000058.1:0-5509 GCA_043750895.1 Pseudomonadota bacterium | reverse complement strand
CCCCGCCCCCCGAGCCCGCCGATCAGGTGGCGCGCCGCGAGTGGGCCGCCCTTCGCGCCCGCACCGACCTCCCGCCTCCGGAGCTCGCGCTCGCCCTCTCGGCCGTGTTTCGTCGCTACCTCGAGGCCGCTCATCGATGGCCGGCGACCCAACGGACGACCCGGGAGATCCTCGACAACCTCGCGGGCGCCTACACGGCGTCCGAGCTGGACAGCAGCCGCCGGCTGCTCATGGCGATGGACCTGGTGAAGTTCGCCGAACGGAACCAGGAGGCGGACGTATTCGACAGCCTCGACCGGGACTTCAGCGCGGTGGTCCGACCGGTCCGGACGCCCCATGCTTGAGTGGTACAGCCCGGCGTGGTTCTTCGCGCTTCCAGTGGCGCTCCTCCCTTGGATTGCCTGGTGGCGCCCGCACGCCCTGCGCTTCTCCGCGGTCGGCCTCGTCTCGCGTGGGTGGACCGTCCGGGAGGGGCTCTCGCTGGCGCGTCCGCTCCTGCTCTCGGTGGCCCTCGGTCTGCTGGTGGTGGGCCTGGCACGGCCCCAACGGGTCGACCGCGAGATCGTCCGCGAGTCGGACGGCGTCGACATCCTGCTCGCGATCGACACCTCCGGCTCGATGGGCGCCGCGGACATGGGCTCCCCGATGCGTCCGATCACCCGCCTCGACGCGGCGCGGCTGGTCATGCGTCAGTTCATCGAGTCGCGGCCGTACGATCGGCTCGGGCTGCTGGTGTTCGGCGAGGAGGCCTTCGTCCAGGTCCCGCTCACCACCGATCACGACGGTCTCCTCGACTTCGTCGCCGATCTGAACATCGGTCTGGCCGGCCGGAGCGCGACGGCAGTGGGAGACGCCGTGGCCGTCGCCTGCAAACGGATGAAGGAACTGGACGCGCCCGCCAAGGTCGTGATCCTGGTGACGGACGGACTCTCCAACGCGGGCCTCTTGCGGCCTCAGCAGGCGGCCGACGCCGCCGCCGCCTTGGGGATCCGGGTGTACACGATCGGCGTGGGCGGGGATCAGATGGACGAACGCCAGCTCCGTGCCATCGCCGCCACCACCGACGCGAAGTTCTTCCGGGCGTCCGGCGTGACCGATCTCGCCAAGGTCTACGACGAGATCGACCGGATGGAGAAGACGACCGCCGCGGTCAAGGAGTTCGTCCACCGGGATGAGCTCTACCTCAACGCCGTCCTCCCGGGGCTCGCCTGCTTCCTCCTCGAGCTCCTGCTCGGGCACACCCTGCTGCGGCGGCTCCCGTGACCTGGGCCTACCCGTCCCTGCTCCCGGCGCTGCTCGCCGTCCCTGTTCTCGCGGTCCTGCTGCGGCTGGGATGGCGTCGGTACCGTGCCTCGATGGCCCGCATCTCCTCGGACGCCGTCCTCGCCGCGCTCGTACCCGCGACCGTGATGCGGGCCCGCGCGTGGCAGGCGCTCCTCGCCGTGGTGGGCCTCCTCGGCGTCCTGCTCGCTGCCGCCGGTCCGCGGCTGGGCTTCGACTACGAGCAGCGCCAGATGCAGGGTGTGAGCATCCAGGTGCTCCTCGACGTGTCCTTGAGCATGGACGCCGCGGACGTGGCGCCCTCCCGCATCGAGCGTGCCCGCCGCGAGATCGAGGACTTCGTGGGCCTTCTGCACGGCGACGCGGTGGGGCTGGTGTTGTTCGCCGCCGGCGCCTGGACCCGGATCCCGATGACGGTCGACTACGGGACCTTCCTGTGGGCCGTGAAGGACTCCAGCTCCGACACCATCCGCGCGCAGGGGACGGCGCTCTCCGGCGCGATCGACGTGGCGACCACCGCCCTCGGCAAGGCGCCCGCCTCGGGCCGGGCGATCCTCGTCGTGAGCGACGGGGAGCTCCACGAGTCCAAGGAGACCCTCGACGCCGCGGTGGCCCGGGCCAAGGCGGCCGGTGTCCGCATCTACGCGCTGGGGATCGGCGAGCCGGCGGGGGCGCCGATCCCGCTCAGCAGCGGCGGCTTCAAGAAGGACGCGTCCGGCAACGTGGTGGTCTCCAAGCTGGACGAAGGCGTGCTGTCGGGCCTTGCCGCCGAGACGGGGGGCGCCTACGTGCGGGCGGTGACCTCCAACGCCGACGTACGCGCTCTGGTCGAGACCGAGATCCATCAGAAGCTGGAGGCGGCGGTGCGCGGGGTGCGGCGGGACACGGTGTGGCGGGAGCGCTTCCAGTGGCCCCTCGCGGTCGGGCTGTGTGCGCTCGCGTTGAGCGCGGCGCTGGGGATCGGTCGGCGGGTCGCGCCGCTGTTGTTGCTCCTGGCCCTCCCGCTGCACGCCCGGGCCGGGGCGCGCGAGGACGGCCTCGAGGCCCTCGCCGCGGAGCGGTGGGCCGATGCGGCGCGACTCCTGGGGCAGGCCCGCGTCGAGGGCGGCGACGACCCCACGGTCACCGAGGGCCTGGGCACGGCGTTGTACCGGGAGGGGCGGTTCCGGGAGGCCGAGCAGATGTTCGACACCCTGGCCGAATCCACCGAAGACCCCGGACAGCGCGGGATCAGCTTGTACAACGCTGGGAACGCTGCGTATCGGGGCGGGCGCTTGGACGACGCGCTGGGCCGCTACCAGGAGGCGTTGAAGCTCGCCCCGGCTTTCGAGCCGGCCAAGAAGAACTTCGACGCGGTCTCCAAGGAGGTCGCCGCGCGCCACCAGCCGCCGCCGCCCAAGGACGCGTCCGGTGACGGCGGCGACGATCAGCCACCGGGCGAGCCCGGTCAGCCTGGACAGCCCGGTGAGCCGGGTGATCCCGCCGATCCCGGGGAGCCGGGGCAACCCGGGGACCAGCCCCCGTCCGACCAACCTGCCGACGAGCCCCAACCGGGCGAGCCGAAGGACGGCGACGACCCGAACGCGGATCCCCAGGCGGACCCCGGTGACCCGGCGGGGGATCCCTCGGCGGATCCCTCGGGCGTGGGCGACCCTGTGGACGGAGCGTCCGACACGCTCTCGGCCGCGGAGGCGGCGCGCCTCGTCGACTCGGTGAAGGAAGGCCGACCCCGGGTGGCCGTCGGCGGGGCGTCGACCGGGGAGGACTGGTGATGTTCCTGTTCGTGAGCCTCGCCCTCGCCGCGCAGGTGTCCCTCGATCTCGACACCAACGACGTCCGAGAGGGTCAGACCATCGGGGTCACGGTCACGCTGTCGGACGTGGCTGCGCGTGGCGGCGTACCGGCGCTACCGGCCGTGCCCGGGTTGGAAATCGCCTACCGAAGTCAGTCCCAGAATCGGCTGATGATCAACTTCAACCTCACCACCAACACGGTGTACCGGTACGCGCTCACCGGCGTGAAGGAAGGGGACTACGTGCTCGGGCCGGTCAAGGTGGACACCCCGGCGGGCATCCTCAGCTCCGGCACGGCGCGGCTCCACGTGTCACCGCGGGGCGGCAACGGTCTGAACCAGCTGGTCGCCGACGTGGGCACCGATCTGGCCTACGTGGGGCAGGTCCTCGTCTACCACATGCGCTTCGAGACCGAGCGGGACCTCGTGAACGGCCGGTGGGACGTCTCCGAGGGGGTCGGCTTCGCCCAGGAGCCGGGCATCGAGCCCACCACCGCCGAGGCCAACGTCGGCGACGGCCAGACCCTCCACTCGATCTCCGAGCTGTTCTACCCAATCCGGGTGGGGAAGGCGGGGCCGCTCACCATCCCCGGCGGCATCTTCCGCGGGCAGTTCGCGGTCGCCGCCAAGCGGAAGAAGGGGACCCGTCCGATGGACGACCTTTTCAACGACCTCGCCGGCATGACCCAGGTGGCGCAGGAGACGTGGTCCGCCGCTCCGTTGAAGCTCACCGTCGCCGACCTTCCCACCGCCGGTCGGCCGCCCGGCTTCGACGGGCTGGTGGGCCAGTTCGCCATCGACGCCAAGGCGAGCGCGACGACGTTGGCCGTGGGCGACACCGTGACCGTGGCCTTCGACGTCACGGGCACCGCGCCGCTCGCCGGCTTCGCGCTCCCGCCCCTGGTCGGCGAGGGGTTTCGGGTCTACGACGACCAGCCGGTCACCGAAGCGCGCCTCGTGGCGGGGCGGGTGGAAGCGTCCGCCCGTTACAAGCGGGCCGTGGTGCCGGAGCGTCCCGGGCCGATGGAGATCCCGCCGGTGGAGCTGAGCTGGTTCGATCCGGCGTCCGGGCAGTACCGGGTGGCCCGCACCGCGGCCATCCGCCTGGACGTGACCGGGGACGCCGCCGCGGTCAACGTCGCCTCCTTCTCGGGGCCCCAGAAGGACGAAGTGAGCGCGCTGGGGGACGACATCCTCCCGGTGCGCACCTCGGGGGCCATCGCTGCGCCCTGGCCCGGACACCTCGCCTGGCTGCTGTGTGTCCCCGGGGCCCTCGTCCTCGCGGCCCAGGGGGCCCGTCGCCTGCGCCTTCGGCCCAAGGTGGTGGCAGGACGTCGGTTCGACTTCCCAGACCTCCCCAGGGACCCCGAGGGGCGCCTGGCGGGCCTCGACCGGATCTTCCGGGAGCGGGTGGCGGGGCGGCTCGGGGTCGCGCCAGACGCGCTCCGTCGCGAGGAGGTCGCCGGGCTCGGCGCCGAGGCGGAGCAGGTGTTCCGGGACCTCGAGCGACTGCGGTACAGCGGCGCCGACGGTGACCTCCCCGAGGACGCGGTGCGCCGTGTCGTGGAGTCTCTTTGATCCTGTTGTTGTTCGGGCTGGCCTTCGCCGGCGACACGTTCACGAACGCCACGGCGGCGTTGGCGGCTGGAGATCTGGCCGGCGCCGAGGCGGGGTACCGCGCCACACTGGAGGCCGGGGACACCGGCGGTACCGTCTGGTACAACCTGGGGAATGTTCTTTATCGGCAGGGGAAGGTGGGCGCGTCGGTCCTGGCGTGGCGCACCGCTGCCTCCCGCCTCCCGCGGGATCCCGACGTGCAGGCGAACCTCGGCTTCGCGCGCCGCGGCTTGCGCGACAAGCTCGAGGTCCCCGCCCCCCATCCCACCTTCGCCCCGTGGCAGGTGGCGATGACGGCGGACGAGGGGATGTGGCTCGGTGGCGCCCTGGCGGGGCTGGGACTGGGCCTGCTCGCGGCGCGGGGCCGAGCCCCGCAGCTTCCGATGGTGGGCGTGGGCGGAAGCCTGGTGGTGGTCGGGCTCGTCGTGGGCGCGGGCGGCGTCGCCCACGGGCGGCTCCCCCCGGTGGCGGTCGTGCTGGCGCCGGAGGTGACGGCCACCTCCGACCTCGGCGGCGGGGTGGACCTCTTCACCCTGCATGTCGGCGCCGAGGTGCGGTCGGTCGAGGAAGAGGCGGGGAAGGTGCAGATCCTCCTGCCGGATGGCCGTCGCGGTTGGGTGTCCGCGGATCAGCTTGGTTTGGTGGACGCGGACCGACCGTTTCCGGTGTTATGAGCGGTGCCCTTGGAGGTTCCATGCGCCGTTGGTGGCTCGTTTCGCTGCTCGTCCTCTCCGCCTGCGGTGTCGAGCGCCGGGTGAAGAAGCTCTCCGACGTCGAGTTCCAGCATTACTACGCGCTCAAGCCCTTCATGGAGGAGGA
>JAYVAS010000057.1:0-2822 GCA_043750895.1 Pseudomonadota bacterium | reverse complement strand
GGGACTACAATGCGCGTACTTCAGATTCCAATCTCATGGGCCACGCTCCTCACCGCGACCACCACCGCCGTCACGCTCCCCGCGGGTCCTGCGTTCTCGGCCGCGGGCCTGGTCCAAGGGCGGGCCGACGGCGAGCTCCGCGGGAAATTCGGCAACCTCCAGGTGTACCTCGCCCTCCAGTTCTCCAACCTCGAGGACTTCACCACCGTCTCGTCGAACTATCTGCTCAGCCAGGCGATGATCGCCAACCAGTTCTACCCGCCTCCTCCGGGTGGCCCCCTCCCGCTCAGCGTCCCCTCCGGGATCTACCGGCTGTGCCGGCCCGTCTGGCAGGTGGTCCTCACCGGCGGGGCCACCCTGGACTACGGGCGCGCGGGTGGCGAAATCCAGATCTGGACGCAGTAGGGGCCGCGCCGACGATGCCTCCCATCTTCACCCGCCTCGGCTCGGGGGCCCTCTCCGACCTCGCGAACACGACCGGTGCCTCGGGCACCGTTCGTGTGCAATGGGACTCGGCGGCGCCCTCGCTGGACGAGGTCTACAGCAGCGCCGCCGAAGTGTCCGACCTCAGCTTCTGTCTGAACGGCGGTCGATGGGGGGTCGTGGTCCCGGCCGGGATCAGCGAGGGGTTCTTCCGCCCGGACCCAGGTGCCGTACCGTACTGCGTATTCGGGGACCGCACCGCGGGGGGCACCACCTTCTACGCCTTCTGGGAAGCGGCTTCGCGCTCGTGGGTGCGCACGGCGCTGGACACCTCGGGCGGGGCGTTCCCCGCCCTCGCGTGGGGTGGTCGGTTCTGGGTGACGGACGAACTGGAGTTCGGCCTCCCGAGGATGGTGGTCGCCCAGGTGAACTTCAGGCGCGACGCCATCGACATCTTCGAGATCGCGATGGAGACCTCTGGTACCCGGGCCGGCTACTTCGCGGGGGCGGTCGTGCGCTCCACCGTGGCGATCACCCTGCCCAAGGGGCACACGGAGCTCACCAACCCCGTCGTTGCCGTGGACGCCGACCGGGTGGCCCACCTCGCGTTCCAATCACGGGCCGTGGACTCGTTTGGAGACCCCACCGCCTCCACCGTCTGGTACCTCGACTCCCCCTCCGCCGGCGATTGGGATGGCGCGCGGGCCAGGGAGGTGAGTGACCCCGACGAGTCGGAGTTCCCCACCCTCGCCGTGTCCGGTCCGAACACAAACGCCGCCGAGCCGGTCGTGCTCCTGGCGTGGAAGAGCATACCCAGCTTCGCCACCCGCAATCCCATCACGTCGATCCTCTACGTCATCGCGCCGCGGAGCAGCTTCGACGCCGCCGCGCCGCCCTTCGCCCCGCTCGGTACCGGCCCCACAACGCGGGACCCCAGCGCCTGGGCCAACGACGAAGGGGACTTCTTCCTCGGCTTCACCTACGTCCCAGCGACCAACGCCGAGATCTGGATCTCGGCACTCCGCTGGGCAGACTCGGGCGGCGACGCCGCGATGAGCACGCCCACGCGGCTCTCGGAGAACGACGGGACCGACTGGGACGGAGATTCCGCCGAACCAACCAACTTCGTCAACGGCCACGCCTCCTCCCGGTACAGCTTCGCCGCGTGGGAGGAAGGCCGGGCCAACGCCGATTCGATGCGGCGAATCGACGGCTCCGTGACCCCGTTCCAGGGGGTGGGCGGGCTCACCTACAGCAGCGGGAACACAACCTGGAGCGGCTGGAACGACGACTTCAACCGCCTCCTGCCCGACGCCGAGTACGCCGACTCCCGGGGCCAGTTCCCCACCGTCTGGATCATCGACGACCGCGTCTACATCTTCTGGGTCCGCGGGCTGCCCGGAGAGGTCGCCTCGATCCGCTACGCCGAAGGCACGATCGCCGACCTCTCGCCGTGGCGCTTCCAGGGCCTGCCGCGATGAACGCCAGACTGCTGACATGGGTGCTCCTCGCATCGGGGTGCCGGGAGCCCGTCCCGGCCTCCAAGCCGACCGAGGCCGACTCCTCCCAAACGACCGACAGCGTCGGGGACACCTCTCCGCCCCCTGACACCTCCCCGCCCACCGACTCCGAACCCCCTCCCGTCGACACCGGCTGCACCGAACCGATCGTGGAAGGGGCCCCGGATGCGGACGGGGACGGCTACGGGAACCCCGACCTCTCCGCGTCGTTCTGTGGCACGCTCCCCGAAGGCTGGGTGCCCGATGCCACCGATTGCGACGACACCGACCCCGCCACCCACCCCGGCGCCGAGGACACCCTCGGCAACGACCAGGACGAGAACTGCGACGGCGTCGCCGCGTGTGGCAAGGGGCGGGTGCTCACGGAGGTGTTCCTGTGGGGGGAGACGGGGGACCCCGTGACACAGGCCGCGGAGTTCTGCGCCAACTACGACGCAATGGCCGCGGGGCTCCAGGCCCCGTACTACTCCCCAGACTCCTTCATCGGCCTCGAGTGCGTCTGCGGCGTTTCCGACATCGGCTCCTGGAACTCCGACGCTTTGGTCAACTTCCGGGGTCTCGAGAACATCACCGCCGTGCCCGGCTACCTCTCCATTGCGAACGCTCCCCTGTTGGAGAGCTTCGAGGGCCTCGACAACGTACGAAGTATCGGCATTCTGGAGACCGTTGCGTACGGCCGTCACGGCGTCGGCGTCCCGTCGCTCACCTCGTTCGCGGGACTCGACAAGCTGGAGGAGGTCGACTGGATCTACGCGGACTTCTACGGCACCGATCTCCGAGGGCTCGGCGCGCTCCGATCCGCCAGCGACATCACCCTCTACGCCCCCAACCTCGTCTCCTTCGAGGGCCTTGACGCCTTCGAGGGCACGACCGACTACT
>JAYVAS010000056.1:0-6138 GCA_043750895.1 Pseudomonadota bacterium | reverse complement strand
GCTCCACTGTGATCTCAAGCCCCGCAACGTGCTGGTCACCGGCGGACGGGTGGTGCTCCTGGATCTCGGCATCGCGCGTGATCTGCGCGGAAACCCATTTGACGGCCCGGACCGCCTCGAGGGCACGGTCGACTACATGGCCCCGGAGCAGATGGCCGGGGAGCCGCCCACCGCCGGCACCGACTGGTACGCGTTGGGGGTGATGCTCTACGAGGCGCTCGTCGGCCGGCGGCCGTACGGAGGTCCGGTGGCGTTGCAGCTCCAGGACAAACGGGCGCAGCGCTTCGAGCACCCGCAGCTGTTGGTTCCGGGCGTCCCCGACGACCTCGCCCGGCTGGTCGTGGAGCTCCTCGATCCCGATCCGCAGCGGCGCCCTGGCTACGACGGGGTGGTCGCGGTGCTGCGCGAGGTGGCGCCCACGCGGCTCGGGACGCCGACCGGTGCCGGACTCCTGGTGGGGCGGGAGGAGCTGCTCGCGGCCATCGCCGAGGCGCGGCAGCAGGCCAGCAACGGCGTCCCGGGCGCGGTGTACCTGTACGGTCCGAGCGGCGTCGGTAAGTCGGCGGCGCTCAACGCCGTGTTGGCGGACTGCCACGGGGACCCGACGGTGCTCGCGCTCCGCGGTCGCTGCCGGGAGCGGGAGACGGTGCGGTTCTCCGCCTTCGACGAGGTGGCGTCCGGCCTGGCCCGGTACGTGCGGCGGTTGCCGCTCGGGGCTCAACGAGAGGTGGTCCCCGAGGACATGGAGGCCCTGTGCCGGGTGTTTCCGGTCTTCGACCGGGTGCCGCACCTGCGCGGGGGCGTGGCGACGCGTCCACAGGACCCCCACGAGGCCCGCCGCCGCGGGATCGTGGCCCTTCGGCGCCTCGTCGAACGGCTCTCTTTGCGCCTCACCATGGTGCTCGTCATCGACGACCTCCAGTGGGGTGACCGGGACAGCGGCCTGGTCGTGGAGGAGCTGCTCCGCGCCGAGCCCGGCACGCGGCTCCTGCTGATCGGCGCCTTCCGCGACGAGAGCGTCGATCGGAGCGAGTTCCTGAGTCACCTCGTGGCCGTGCGCCGCGGGGGGGATCGCCTCGCCCGCACGTGGCCGTTGCCGGTCCGCCCCCTCGAGCCGGGCGCCACGGCGGCGCTGGCGGCCGCGTGCCTCGCGGAGTCCGGCCTCGCCGCGGAGCCCCACCTCGAGAGCATCGTCCGGGAGTCGGGCGGTCACCCCTACCTGATCGCGGAGCTGGTGCGGTTCGTGGCCGCGGGCGGCGCCGGGGCGGGCCTGTCGCTGGACGCCATGCTCGCCGAGCGCGTGGCCCGGCTGGGAGACGAAGAGCGAGAGCTGCTGGAGGTGGTGGTGGTGGCCGACGGGCAGATCCCCACCGCCGCCGCCTGCCGGGCGGTGCGCCTGGGGGTGCGTCGGTACGAGGTCGTGGCGCGGCTGTGCGAAGGGCACCTGCTGCGCACGGTGGGCACCGGCCGCTTCGGGGGGCTCGAGCCGTACCACGATCGGGTCCGCGCCGCGGTCGCGCGGGGGCTGAGCGGGCCGGTGCGGCAGCGGTGGCACCGCCACATCGCCCACGCCCTGGAGGCGACGGGCTCGGGGTCCCCGGAGATGCTCGCGCTCCACCACCAGCAGGGCGGCGACCGGCCGCGGGCCAGCGCTTACGCGCGGGAGGCGGCCCGGGAGGCGGCCGAGACCCTCGCCTTCGATCGGGCCGCGTCGCTCTACCAGCTCGCCGTGGACCTGGACGACGGGGAGAACCGTTCGGCGTTGCTGTTGAAGTTGGGCGAGGCGCTCACCTACGCGGGGCGCGGGCCGGCCGCCGCGGAGGCGCTGGTGACGGTGGCGGCGACGATGGAAGGACCGGCCGCCCTGCAGCTCCGGCGGCGGGCCGGGGAGCAGCTGCTCATCTCCGGCAACATCGACGAGGGGCTCGCGCTGGTGCTCCCGATCCTCGGTGGTCTGGGGGTCTCGCTCGCGCCGACCCCCCGGCGGGCGTTGTTCTCGCTGCTTTGGCACCGCTTGCGGATTGCCGTCCGGGGACTCACGCCGCGTCCACTTTCTACCCCGACCGATCCCGCGACCTTCCTGCGGGTGGACGCCTGTTGGGCCGTGGCAGTGGGGCTCGGTTCGGTGGACGTCATCCGCGGCGCCGACTTCGGCGCGCGCCACCTGCTCCAGGCCCTGGACGCCGGAGACCCCTTCCGGATCGCGCGGGCCCTCGCGCTCGAGACGGCGTTTCGCGCCACCGGCGGGCTGCCGAAGCGGGCCGACGCGCGGCGGGTGCTCGCCCTGGCCCGTGCCGCGGCCGACGGCGTGCGGGATCCGCAGCAGAAAGCGCACGCGCGGGCCCTGTGCCTGGTGATGTCCGGGATCTCCGAGCACCTGATGGGGAACTGGGGTCCGTCGTGGGAGGCCTGCGCCGAGGCCGAGCGCCTCCTCGTCACCGAGTGCCAGGGGGCCACCTGGGAGCTGGCCAACGCGCAGCGCTACGGCCTGTCGGACCTCTGGTTCCTCGGCCGGCTCCGGGAGCTGGCCGAACGGCTGCCCCGGGTGATCCGCGGGGCGGAGGAGCGTGCCAATCGGTACGCCGCCACCGGCATGGGGATCCGGTTCGGTCACCTCGTCCGGCTCACCGAGGATCGCCCGGCGGAGGCGATGCGGGAGCTGGTGGCCCACGAGTCGGGGTGGTCGGCGTCGGCGTTTCACCTGCAGCACTACGGCGCGCTGTTCTCGGCCGTGCAGACGGCGCTCTACGTCGGTGACGTGCCGGCGGCCCAGGCGCGCATCGCCGCCGACGAGCCGCGCCTCGCGCGCTCCCTGCTGCAGCGCAATCAGGTGTTGCGGGTCGAACACCTGCACACCCGCGGCCGGGTCGCGCTCGCGGCCGGGGACCACGCCGTGGTGGAGCGGCACCGGCGGGCGCTCGAGAAGGAGCGTACGCCGTGGTCACGCGCCTGCGCCCTCGCGCTCGCGGCGGGTCTCCGCCCCGAGCCGGCGGCCCTCGAAGCGGCCGAGCTGGCCTTCGCGTCCATCGGCATGGACCTCTACCGCTTCGCGTTCCGGGAGCGCCGCCTCCCCGCTGACGCCGAGGTGGCCCGCTACCTGCGTGCCGAGGGGGTCGCGAATCCGTCCCGCATGGTGGCGATGCTGGCGCCGTTCGCGCGCGGCTGACGACGAGCCCTCGCCGGCCCGGCGTTGTGCTACCCTCGCGCGTTCTCCGCCCCGCCCCCCGAGGTTTCCCCGTGAGCACCACTGCTGTCGCCGCGCCGCTAGAGCGCACCATCCTCGGCCACCCCCCCGGGCTGTTCCTGCTCTTCCTCGTGGAGATGTGGGAGCGCTTCTCCTACTACGGGATGCGCTACATCCTCGTGCTCTACCTGGTCGCCCCGGTGACGGGCATGGGCGAGCCGCCTCCCGGCGCGCCGGCCGGCTTCAATCCGGGTCGCGGCTGGTCCGACGCCGAAGGCAGCACGCTCTACGGCTGGTACACCGGCATCGCGTACCTGCTCCCCCTCTTCGGCGGCATCATCGCCGACCGCATGATCGGCACCCACCGGTCGATGATCGTCGGGGGTCTGTTGATCGCCGCCGGGCACGTGGTCCTCGGCGTCACCGGCTTCGGCGGGCTCGAGCAGTCCGAGCTCGGGATGGCCGTCTTCATCGGCGGGCTCGCGCTCATCGTGGTCGGCACCGGGCACTTCAAGCCCAGCGTGTCGGTCATGGTCGGGCAGCTCTACCCAGATGGGGATCCCCGGCGGGACGGCGCCTTCTCCATCTTCTACATGGGCATCAACGTCGGCGCGTTCATCTGCGCCTACACCTGCGGCACGCTCGGCGAGCGGGTCGGCTGGCACTGGGGCTTCGGCTGCGCCGCGGCGGGCATGCTCGCCGGCCTCGCGCTCTACACCTGGGGCCGCCCGCGCTGGCTCGCGCACGTGGGCCTGCCGCGTGACGAGGCGGTCGCCAAGAACGCGGTGTGGTTCCTGCCCGGCGGGGTGCTGATCGCGACCCTGGCCGCGGTCGGGTACTACGCGGGCATCTTCACGGCTTTCGCCGGGATCATGACCACGCCGGTGACGATCACCATCGCGGTGGTGGTCACGGCCCTCGCCGTGTGGTTCGTCTCCACCCAGGAGCGCGAGGATCGCGGCCCGGTGGCGTCGATCTTCCTGTTCATGTTCTTCAATGCCTTCTTCTGGATCGCCTTCGAGCAGGCCGGCTCGTCCGTGAACCTGTTCACCGACCGGTACACCGACCGCATGGTGGGCGGCGAGCTCATCCCCACCACGTGGTTCCAGTCGGTGAACCCCCTGCTGGTGATCCTGCTCTCCCCGATCTTCGGCCTGTTGTGGCCGTTCCTCGGACGGCGTGGCTTGAGCCCTTCCCAGCCCGCCAAGATCGGCATCGCGCTGCTCCTGGTCGGCGTCGGCTACGTGCTCATGACCTCGGTCGGCAACGTCACGTTGACCGAAGGCGCGAAGGCCAGCATGTTCTTCGTGCTCGGCATGTACTTCTTCCACACCGTCGGCGAGCTCTTCATCTCCCCGACCGGGCTCTCCTACGTCACCAAGGTGGCGCCGAAGCGCTTCGTGTCGTTGCTGATGGGGATCTGGTTCATCTCCAGCTTCATCGCGAACCTCGGCGGCGGCCTGGTGGCGGCCAAGGTCGAGGCGATCGAGAGCGGCGAGATCGTCCTGCCGTGGGCGTTCGGGGGGCAGGCGGACTTCTTCTTCCTGTTCGTGGTCACCTCGATCGGAAGCGGTGTCCTCATCCTGTTGGCGACGCCCTGGCTGAAGAAGCTCTCGGCGGGGCGGGACGTGTAGAATCCCCCCCATGGGTGCGTTGCTGTCAGTCACGGTGTCCCTGCTCCTCTCGGGCGTGGCGCGCGCGGAGCCGCCGACGGCGGCCGAGTGGCGGCCCAGCCTCGACCAACCCCTGCCGATGGTGCGGGCCGATGCGGCGCTGGGGATGGTCGTCCTGACCGTCGGGGCTCCGGCGGCCTGGGGCCAGCCGGATCGACTGGTCCTCGCGCCCCGCGGGGATCGCGCCGCCGGCCACTACGCGATCGCCGGGGTCGTCGCGACGGGGCTCCCCCCCGAGCTCGCGGCGGTACGCGGGCGCGCCATCACCGTCCACACTCCGGCCGGGCGGTGCGCGGGCACCGTGGGCGAGCTGATGGTGGTGAGCCGGCAGAGCTGGATGGAGGGGTACGCGGGCTGGACCTACCCGGAGGGGAGCTGCGCCGCGTGGGACGCGGCCTGCGACGCCCACATCCTGAAGGAGACCCTGGAGATGTCGGGGGAGCGGCTGCTCGTCGGGGTCGTCGCCGGCTGTGCGGTGGGCTTCGAGGACACCGTGGCGACGCTCGGGGGGGCGTCGGTCGCCTGGGGCGTGACGGACGCGCCGGAGACGGTGCGCCACACCGAAGCGATGGCGCGGTTGCGGACCACGGCGCCCTGGCAGGAGGCCCAGGCGGGCTGGGTGGCCTCGGGAGACCGGGACGAGGCGAGCGGGTCGAGCGCGCAGTGGGGCGAATCGCCCCGCGTGGCCACGTTCACCGTCGGCAAGCGCACCTTCGTCACCGCCACCGACGAGATGGGGGGCTGCGGGTACTACTCGGCTTCGGTGTGGGCGGCGTGGGAGCTGGTGGCGCGGCGGGGGCGCACGGCGTGGCGGCCGGTCCCCACGCCGAAGACGCTGACGTCGTTCGATGCGTCGGTGGCCTTCGACCGCGGCGGCGAGGGCCTGCCCACCTTCCTCAACGGGTGGCGCGCGGTCGCGCCGTCGGGCGGGGGGTTGGTCGAGGCGGCCCGCTTCGAGGAGCCGTGGATCGGGTGCGGGTGCTAGGCGCTGGCGACGGCCCGGTCGACCCGCTCGTGGACCTGCTCGCGGAGGTGCGTGCCTGCCGGCTCTGCGCCGCGCACCTGCCCGACGGTCCGCGACCGATCCTGGCTGCGGGGCGCACCGCCCGGGTCCTCATCGCCGGTCAGGCGCCCGGTCGGCGGGTTCACGCCTCGGGGGTCCCCTGGCAGGACCCTTCTGGGGATCGGCTCCGGTCCTGGCTCGGCGTCTCGGCGGAGGTGTTCTACGACCCCTCCCAGGTGGCGCTGCTCCCGATGGGGTTCTGTTACCCGGGCGCCGCC
>JAYVAS010000055.1:0-1918 GCA_043750895.1 Pseudomonadota bacterium | reverse complement strand
ATGCCCACCATCGCCGGACTGCGCCGGCGGGGCGTGACCCCCTCGGCCATCCGCGCATTCTGCGATCGGATCGGGGTCTCCAAGGCGAACAGCGTGGTGGACCTCGGGCTCCTCGAGCACAGCATCCGGGAGGACCTCAACCCCACCGCGCCCCGCTACATGGCGGTGCTGAAGCCGCTGGAGGTGGTGATCACCAACCTCGCCGCGGAGGAGACGGTGGACGCCCCGCACCTGCCCGAGGACAGCCCGCACCCCGCCTCTCGGCCGGTGACCCTCACCGACACCCTCTGGATCGACCGGGACGACTTCTCCGAGGCCCCGCCTCCGGGCTGGCATCGGTTGGCGCCGGGGCGGGTGGTGCGGCTGCGCTTCGGCGGCCTGCTCCGGTGCGACGAGGTGGTGAAGGACGCGGCCGGGACGGTGGTGTCGCTGCGCTGCTCCCGACCGACCACGCCCGAGAAGGTGCTCGGCACCATCCACTGGGTGTCCCGACGGGACGCGGTCCCGGTGCGGGTGCGGCTCTACGACCGGCTGTTCTCCGCCGAGGCCCCCGACGCCGGGGACGTGGACTTCCGCACCGCGCTGAACCCGGACTCCCTGGTGGAGGTGGACGCGTGGGCCGAGCCGGCGCTGCGGGACGTCGCCGCCGGCACCCACGTCCAGCTCGAGCGGGTGGGGTACTTCTACGCCGACCGCATCGACAGCCGGGCGGGTGCGCCGGTGCTCAACCGGGTGGTCACCCTCAAGGACACCTGGGCGCGCGTCGCGGAGCCGGTGGAGGCGAAAGCGCCGGTCGAGGCGAAGGCGCCGGTGAAGCCCGCGGCGCCGCAGGTCCTGTCGACGGAAGAGGCGGCGTTGGTGGCGGCCGGCGTCTCGGTCGCGGCGGCGCGGGTCTTCGGGGCCGACCCCGACGCGTATCGGGTGTGGCGGGACGCGACGGCCGCGGGTGCTGACCCGGCGCAGGCCGAGAACTGGTTGGTCGCGGGGACGCCCCGGGAGCTGCGGGCGGCCGGGTTGAGGCCGACCGGCGGGCAGCTTGCCGATCTGCTCGCGCGGGTCGCTTCCGGCGCGCTGACGGGACGACAGGCCAAGGACGTCTGGGCCGAGATGCTGGTGACGGGAGACGCGCCGGCGGTGGTCGCGACCCGGCTCGGCGCGACGGGCGGTGTGGCGGCCGGGGTGGTCGATGCGGCCATCGCGGAGGTCCTCGCCGCCCATCCCGACAAGGTGGCGGCCTACCGGGCGGGGAAGACGGCCCTCGCGGGTTTCTTCGTCGGCGAGGTCATGAAACGCACCCGGGGGGCGGCCCGACCGCAGGACGTGCAAGACGGCGTGAAAGCGGCGTTGGAGGGGTAGCGCCCCTCGCTGGCTCGCCCGTCGGGGGCGGAGGCGCTAAGACGGGGCGATGTCCAACGATTTCCTGGCTCCTTTCGCCGCGGCCGTCGAGGGTCGGCTCGCCCTCCACGTCGTCTCCATCCGGCACGAAGCCCGCTTCACGGGCGTGCTCGTGGAGGCCAACCCGGACGGTCTGGTGCTGGCGCTCGGCCCCGGGCACCCGTTCAGCGCGCTGGACATGGTCAGCGCCTCCTTCTCCTACGGCGCACGCACCTACACCTTCCTCGCCAACGTGCTCGAGGCTGACGACGACCGCATCTGGCTCGCCGCGCCCCGTGACGTGGTGTCGGCCGACCGCCGGATCGCGCCGCGGTTCGTGGTCACCGCCCCGGTCGAGGTCGACCTCCTCGGGGCCAACCCCGCCTGCAGGCCCTCGCTGGTCGACATCGCGATCACCGGCATGAAGGTGGCGGTCAAGGCGCGGTCGGGGCTCGCGATCGGGGAGAAGGTCGCGGTGGTGCTGACCTTGGACGGCAGCCGCGTGGAGTTGACGGGAGAGCTCCGGCACGAGACGGCGGGCGCG
>JAYVAS010000054.1:0-3431 GCA_043750895.1 Pseudomonadota bacterium | reverse complement strand
TTGGAGACGCTCACCGGGAACGTGAAGTGGAAGATCGCCTACCGCACCGGCCCGACGTCGCTCCCGACCATGGGGGCGTGGGCGGTGCTCGGGTCGGAGTCGACGTGGCGCAACACCCTGGGAGAGGGCTGCACCGGCGAGCTGCCGCAGACGCTTCCCACCGGGCACTTCTGGGTGCAGTTCGGCATCGCCTACGGGCTGGAGGGCGGCACCCCCACCGACGGCGGCCTCGTGCTCAACACCATCCTCGGCGTGC
The DNA here is from genome assembly GCA_043750895.1 of Pseudomonadota bacterium. Taxonomy (GTDB): domain Bacteria; phylum Myxococcota_A; class UBA796; order UBA796; family SXON01; genus JAYVAS01. Next base: position 3,175 of record JAYVAS010000054.1, on the reverse strand, counting down.
GTCCGTGACGGAGTGGTGGGCGCGGCTCCCGCGGGGCCACTCGGCCCGGTTGGGGATGGAAGCCCTCGCGGAGGGGCGGGCCGAGGCGGCGCGGATCCAGCGGGACTTCGCACCGCGAGCGGCTGGGGGCTGGCGGGGGCAGACAGGTGCCTGGAGCGGGGCGCGGACGGTGCCGTCCTGGGGGCCGCTGTCCGCCCGGACCGAGCCACCATTGGCCCCTCCCGGACTTGCTGCCGGCACGATCCAGCCCCCGGGGTTGCGTGGTTGGGGGGCCCCCGACTGGGGGTCTCACCCCACTCGCTTCCCGGTGACGGTCACGACGGGAGTAGGCTGGCAACCGTCGGAGGAGCTTGCGGTTTCTGGGATCGCGTCGACCGACGATCTCTCGTCGATCAGCATCCCGCTGAACAACGCGAGCTGGGCCGGGGGGTGGTCCCCGTTGGGGTGGGTCGCAGCGTACTACACCGTTCAGGGTCCGGACGACCTCGTCTACTTCGCGTCCCAGTCCGACGATGGTCTGTTCAACACCATCGAGATCTACTCCGGTTCGTCGCTCGTCGGAGCCAGCCCGGCGATGATCGCCAACGTGACCGGGAATCCCTACGGAGTGGCGCACCTCGTGGATTCCGGGGACGCCGTGGCGGTGTCGGAAGGCAGCTCGACGTCCACGATCACCCCCAGCACGCTGAGCTTCTGCCGGTCCCCGGCGGGGTGCATGGATCGCACGGGCCGCTTCTGGGTGGTGTTCTCTGCCGAGGGCGGATCGGGGGCGTCGGCGTCCCAGGTCTACCTCTGCTGGTCGGACACGCCCGGCTCCTGGTCCGGCCCGGTCCTGGTGAGTGACACCGTCCCGGCGTCCAGTCAGGAGGCCCTGCAGTTCCCTTCGGTGGCGGTGGCGGACGGCGGGAGCGAGCCAATCCTGCTCGTGACCTGGCGGATCGGGGATCCCTCGGAAGCCAACTCGGACGTCAACATCTCCTACCGTGCCGCCCCGGTGGCGACGATCCTCTCCTACGCAGGGTTTCCGGGCGCCGGGATTGACTCGGACACGGGGGAGCAGGCGTTGACGGCGTACGGGTGGCTCCGACGTAAGGACGGAATACGGGCCCGCGACCCCAGCGTGTTCTGCACCTATGGTGGCGCGTTCTTCATCGTGTACACCACGGTGTTCAACGACACGCCCCCGCCTCCACAGACAGTGGTCGCCGCGTGGACGGAGACCCCGCTCGACCCAGCGAGTTGGACCACGGCGACACTCCCAGTCTCGCGCCCGGACGATGCCCTCGTTGATCAGGACTTCGCGTTCGGCTTCGCGAACGGTGATCTCGCCCAGGCGGTGGTGGTCTGGGAGCGCCTGAGCACCCCGAAGCGCATCGCGCTGGCGCGGTGCGTCCTGGCCGGCGCCAGCTCGGGCTGGACCTGGGAGTCCTTGGGCGACGCCACTGATACCGCCACCGACGCCCCCGCCGACGACGACGCCTTTCCCTGCTGCACTCTCGACGACGATGGCACGGTGCACGTCTTCTACGTGCGCTCCACCGGCACCTCCGCCGTTCGGTTCCTCCATCGTCGTGGGGTGCTCCCGTGAGGCTGGTCGCGCGGATCATTCTGTGCGGGCTCATCGGGTGCGACGCCAAGCCGGACGAGGACGAGACGGCACCGGAGACCACCGATTCGTCGGTGGAACCGGTCGACGCGGACGCGGATGGTGCCACCGCGAGCAGCGACTGCGACGACGCTGATCCGGCCGTCTACCCCGGCGCCGAGGAAGCCTGCAACGGCGTGGACGACGACTGCGACGGTGGGGTGGACGAGGGCCTGCCCACCACGACGTGGTGGCCCGATGCGGATGGTGACAGTTGGGGGGCGCTGACGGGCGCGGTGGAGGCCTGTTGGCCGCCGGAAGCGACCAGTGCCCAATCGGGCGATTGCGATGACACGGATCCCGAAACCTACCCGGGCGCGGTCGACTCCCCCGGGGATGGTGTGGACTCCAACTGCGACGGCTCCACGGTGTGCGAGTCGGTGACGACGTTCGACGGTTCGCTATACCTGACCGGACCGACGGCTGCCGCCGACGGGGAGGCGTTCTGCGCTTCGTACCAGGCGATGTCCGGAGACCTCTTGGTCTACGACTCAGACCTCGTCGATCTCCACTTTCTAGGCTGTCTGTGTGATGCGGCTAGCTTGGAACTCCACGGGAATCCGGCGCTCCAGTCCCTCGATGGTCTGGAGAACCTGCGGCGCGTGGGGGCGCTGGTGATTGAGGACTGCCCCTCCCTGACGTCGCTGGAAGGGCTGGTGAACCTCACCCAGGCGGGGGTGGCGATCGACCTCGTCGACCTCCCGCTCGTGACTTCCGTGGCGCCGCTCGCGAACGTGGTCTCGGTGCGGGAGGAGATCGGGCTCGCAAACGTCGGAGTGGTGAACCTGGAAGGCTTGGGTGGGGTCGCTGGCGGTCTCACGGAGTTCACGGCCGTCGAGTGCACTTCGCTCGAGTCGCTGGACGGCCTTGCGATCTCGAGCGACCCCCTTAACCTTTATGTCTATGGGAACCCATTGTTGGTGGACGTCTCGGCGCTCGCCGGGGTCCGGTCGGTCGGCGAAGAGGGACTCTGGATCGGCAGGAATTCGTCGCTGCCCTCCTACGCCGGGCTCGACGCGCTGGAGGAGGTTTCGGGCGACGCCGTTCTCGGAGCCATCGGCGGTCCCGACTTGTCCGGTCTCGGAACCCTGCGCACGATCGGCGGGAGCGTTTCAATCCTGGCCGACGGCATGGACTCCCTCGCCGGTTTGGACAGCCTCGAGACCGTGGGGGGCACGGTGGACATCTCCGGCGACGCCGACACGGTATCCCTCGCCGGGTTCCCGATCACCGAGCTCCCCAACCAGCTCTTCTTGACCGACATCCCCACCACAGACGGCCTGGAAGTGCTAACCTTCTTGGGTTCTTCCCTCAGGATCGACTCGCAGATCCTCGTGGACGTGGACGGGCTCTCCGGCCTGCGGGAGGTGCAGGGCTATCTGTCCATCGAGTTCAACGGGGCCATCTCCTCCCTGGCCGGGCTCTACGGCCTCGAGTCCATCGGCGGGGATCTGTACATCCGGTACAACCCCGGCTTGACCGACGAAGACGGCTGGGCCCTCGTGGACGCCATCGGGGAGGAGAACATCG
>JAYVAS010000053.1:0-5331 GCA_043750895.1 Pseudomonadota bacterium | reverse complement strand
ACCGGAAACGTGTCCTCGTCCGGCGGCGGGATCTGCATGAACGGCGGTTCGCTCACGACGTCGGTGATCGCCGGCAACGACGCGATCTCTGGCGGCGGCGTGTACGTCTTCAACAACGGGCTCGTCCAAGACACCGAGATCACCGCGAATCAGGCCGTCTATGGCGGGGGGGTGCAGTCTGGGGGGGCAACCCTCACCCGCGTCACCCTCTCCGGCAACCGCGCTGTGGACGGTGGCGGGTTGTACCTCTACGACGACACCACGTTGCAAGACACGACGGTGACCGGCAACCTCGCCGACCGCGGGGGCGGGGCGTGGCTCGAGTTGGGAGTCCTCACTTCGCTCACCAGCGATTGGGGCACGGGCGCCGACGACAACGTCCCCGACGACGTCGCGTCCGAGCTTTCGAGCGAGGCCAGCTACGGCGCCGCGGCGAGCTTCACCTGCGACGCCGCGACCGGGGTGTGTGAGTAGCGCCCGCCCGTCGGCCCTCACCCCGTGTTCCGCACCTTCCCCCCTCCCAGTGGGCCTGGTGGGCGAGGGTGCCCGACGGGGCGGGCGAGGGCGTAACGCCCCGAGCGAGAGCGCCACCTGAAAGAGCGCCACTCCGGCGGTCAGGGCCATGGCGAGCCCGGCAGTGAGGGGGACCAGGGACTGGGGAAGGGCGGTCATTCCTCCGATCTGATCGACGCCCGCCGTCGGCTACCTGCCTCGGTCCCCGGACTGCCGGCGCAATGCCGGATAGGGCCTGAGGATGGTCCTCCTCCTCCTCGCAGCGTGCCAGGTAGCACCGCCCCTACTGGTGGCCAGCGCCAAGCGGGAGGACACCGAGGAGGACGGCACGATCGTGATCTCCACCGGGTGGGTGATCGCGGGCGAGGAGTCTCACGACCAGCTCGGCGCGGCGCTGGCGGGCGCGGGGGACGTGGACGGCGACGGGTTCGGGGATGTCCTCGTCGGGGTGCCGCGCGAGGAGCGCTACCTCACGAACCCCGGCGCGGCCCGGCTCTACCTGGGCTCGGCCGCCGGGCTCTCGTACGAGGTGGCCTGGTCCTTCCCCAACGTGCACGCGGATGCGGGGTGCGGGGGGGCGGTGGCCGGCGCCGGCGACGTGAACGCCGATGGCTTCGCCGACGTCCTGGTCGGGGCGAGTCGGGACTCCGCCACCGGCACCGGCGAAGGCGCCGCGTACATCTTCCTGGGCGGTCCGGACGGGCTCGCCGCCACGCCCGACTGGAGCGCCACCGGGGCCGCCGGCGGCGCCGCCTTCGGCTCGACCGTGGCCGGCGCCGGGGACGTGAACGGGGACGGGATGGACGACCTCCTCGTCGGCGCGCCGGGCGCAGCCGACGGGGGTCGCGCGTACCTGTGGGCGGGGGGCTCGGGCCTCGAGACCGACGGGGCGTGGGACGTCGGGATCGCCCGTGACGGCGCAACCTTCGGCACCTCGGTGGCGGGCCTCGGCGACGTCAATCGCGACGGGTACGCCGATATCGCGGTCGGCGCTCCGGGCGCGGGCGAGGTGCACGTCTTCCTCGGGAGCGCCGCGGGGCTGACGACCGCGGCCACCGTCCTCGCCGCCCCGCCCACCGACCGGCTGGGCGCGAGCGTTTCTACCGCCGGTGACGTCGACGCCGATGGGTACGACGATATCATCGTCGGACTGCCCGGGGCCAGCGACGGGGACGGCGAGGCCCGGGTGTACACGGGGGGCCCTACGGGCGTGGCGGCGGCGCCGTTATGGACGGGCGCCGGCACCGATCGGTCGGCGCTGGGTGCCTCGGTGGCAGGTGGCGGGGACGTCGACGCCGACGGATTCGCGGACGTGCTCGTGGGAGCACCGGGCTGGACGGGCGACATCGACACGGAAGGGGCGATGCTCCTGTACCGCGGCGGTTCGTCCGGCCCTTCCGTCCGGCCAGACTGGTCGCGGGAGGGGGACGCGATGTCGATGGGGCTGGGCGCGACGGTGGCGGCCGGCGGGGACGTCGACGGCGACGGCTTCTCGGAGGTCCTCGGAGGCGCCCCCGACGATGTGTACCACTGGGGATGGGCAGTCCTCGCCTACGGTTCGGCGGCCGGCCCCGGCGGCACCCACCCATGGTCGTGGTCCGCCCACGGCGCGATTGACTCTTATTTTGGGTACACCGTGGCCGTCGCTGGCGACCTGGATGGGGACGGCGTCGAGGACTTCGCGGCGTGGTCGTTCTACACGTACGAGGTCCTCGTCTGGGCCGGTTCGCCCACTCCCGGCGAGCCCGCCACGATCCCGTCCCCCGCCGGGGGGGGGATCTTCGGGGTCGTCATGGCGAACGTCGGCGACCTCGATGGCGACGGGTCGACCACCCTGGCGGTGGGCAATCCGATGCTCACCGATGATCTGCTGCAGCAGGGCGCCGTCTTTCTGTTCGACAGCGCCCGCGGGACGTTGGACCCGTTGCTTAGCCGCGGCCTCGAAGGGACCGCCTACAACGGGGGGTTCGGCCGCTCGATCGCGGGGGCGGGCGACGTGACCGGAGACGGGTACGACGACCTCGTGATCGGTGCGCCTCTGGTGTCCACCTCCTTCTCGGAGGAGGGCGCCGTCTACGCCTGGTACGGCGGGCCGTCGGGCGTGGGAGCGGAGCCCGACTACGAGGTGACCGGCGGGTTCGACGACGCGGAGCTCGGCTGGACCCTCGCCGGAGGGAGCGACGTGGACGGCGACGGGATCGATGACGTCGTCGCGGGTGGCGTCGGCGCCAGCCCCGTCGATGACGACGGCGGACGGTTGGCCCTCTACCTCGGGGGCGTGGACGGTCTGGCGGACGCTCCGACCTGGGTGGTCCGACGGGACGCGGACTCCTATTGCGGACGAAGCCTGGTGACGGGAGACCTCGACGGCGACGGCACCGGGGACGTGGTCGTCGGCTGCCCGTATTGGAGTGACGGAGTGACCGGGAGCGTCGGCCACGTCGAGGTCTACTTCTCCGGCCCGGGCGGCCCGCGGCAGATCCCCGACGCGACCTACGAGGGGACCGAAGACGGCGAGGAGTTCGGGTCCAGCCTCGCGCTCGGCGATGCGGACGGGGACGGCCTCACCGACATCGCCGTCGGCGCGCCGCGCTACACGCGCGGGACCAAAGCGGAGGGGCGGGTCACCGTGCTCCCCGGCAGCGGAGCGCCGGCCGTCGCCGTCGAAGTGGATCTCCGCTCGGCGGAAGCGGGGAAATCGATAGCCCTCGTCGACATTGACGGCGACCGCCAGGACGAGCTCCTGGTCGGAGCGCCGTACGTCACCGGGGCCGGCCTCCACTCGGGGGCGATCTACCTCTGGGACCTGGCGGGTCCCGGCTCGACGGGGGGTGACACCGGATCGGGAGACTCGGGGACCGTCCTTCCCGACACCGGGCCCCCCTCACCGACCGGCGCGGACACCGGACCGACCGACGGAATCGATGTCGGAGGGAAGGCGCCCGGGTGCGGATGCGCGGCCGACTCAGCCGAGGGAGCTTCGGTCAAGGCTGGATTGCTCCTCCTCGCCGTCACGGTGCTCACGCGGCGGCGCCAGCCGAAGTAGCCGCCGGGAACACTCGTCACCCAGGGCGGGGCGTCCCGGTGATCGCGTAGAATGCGCGGATGTTGTTCCTGCTTCTGGCATGCGTGGGGTCGAAGGGGCCGGCGGCGGAGTTCGACCCGATCGTGGAGACCGTCACCGTCGACTCGGGGACCGACACCGACGACACGACCCCCACGGACACCGATGGGACAACCCCGACCGACGACACGCGGACCGACGACACGGGGACCGACGACACCGGGACCCCGTCGACCGTGTGCTCGGCCGACCCCATCCCGGTGACCGACCCCGATTGTCCGGAGGGAGTCGCAGCACTGGTGGCCGGCGTGCCCTACGCGACCGTAGACGAAGCAGTCGCGGGCGCGACCTCCGGTTCCACCGTGGAGGTGTGCCCCGGCCGGTGGCTGACGAACGCGGTGGTCGCCACCGGCCTGACCCTGTACGGTCGCGCGGGGCGCGAGGCGACCGTGCTCGACGGCGGCGGGGTGGGGAGAGTGCTCACCCTCACCCTGGCCGAGGACGCCGAGGGCTCGGACCTCACCATCGAAGGCGTCACCATCACCAACGGGGACACGACCGAGGACGGCGGGGGCATCGGGGGTCAAGGCTACTTCGGCCAGCTCATCATCCGGAGGGCCTGCGTCCTGGCGAACCATGCCGGTGGGAACGGAGGCGGGGTCGCCGCGGACGGGGTGTGGAAGTTGACAGTCGGCCCGGGCGTCTGGATTGAGTCGAACCGCTCCGAATCGCGTGGGGGAGGCGTCTTTCACGGATACTACGGGTACGCCCGATTCTTCGACACCGTCTTCGCTTCCAACTCCGCTGTTGGAGCCGGCGGCGGGTACGCCGCTGACGGGGCGGAGGTCGCGGCGATCGACGTTGTCTTCGAGGGGAACGTCGCCTTCGACGGGGGTGGCGCGTGGTACAGCGCACCGTATCGGACCGGGGGGTATGCGTACTTTCTCAGGGCCACCTTCGAGGACAACGTCGCGACCAGGCTCGGAGGCGGGCTTCGGATCGATGAGGAGGGCGCGTATGGCATCTCAGCGCAGGTCGAGGACTCGATCTTCCGCGGGAACGTCGGGGATATCGGTGGCGGGCTGGGCGTTTCATCGACGTTCGGCTACGCACCGTCGCTGCCAGGCACCACGTTCGAAGGAAACAGCGCCCGGCTCGGCGGAGCGATCGGGGGCGGCTCGGCGGGTCTCGATCGCGCGGTGTTCGTCGGGAACTCGGCCACCGAGGCGGGCGGGGCGGTGTACGCGGAGTGGTGGGTCTGGGGCGCGGGCGCGCAGGTCGAGGGGAACACCGCGCCGGTTGGCGGCGGGATCGCCCTCGACTGGGCGTCGCTCGAGTTCGTAGGTGATTTTGGCACCGGAACGTCCGCCAACGTGCCGGACGACGTGGCGCTGCTCAACGGATCGATCGCCTACGACGGCCTCGGCGACGGGGCTGTGCTCCTGTGCCAGGACCCGGACGGGTGCCGGTTCGCACCGACCGGACCGGATTCGCCGCCGGACACTGGGGACACCGGATCGCCTCCGGACACGGGCGGCTCCGGGACCGCTGCCTTCGGATGCGACGCCACCACCGCCGCGCTGGTCGACGGGATCCCCTACGCCGCCGTCGGCGACGCCGTCGCCGCCGCCCCGTCAGGCGCGACGGTCGACCTTTGTCCGGGCGACTGGCCCGCGAATCTGGTGCTGACGGGCGACGTCACCCTCCGCGGGGCAGGTTCGGACGCCACCGCCCTCGACGGCGGCGGAGTCGGG
>JAYVAS010000052.1:0-3649 GCA_043750895.1 Pseudomonadota bacterium | reverse complement strand
AGGTCGAAGTCGAACCCACCCTGCTGGTTGAAGATGAGCTCCACCACGTCGGGGTCGGTGGCGGCCACGTCGAAGACGCCCGGCCAATACGAGTCGGCGAGGATCCCCCAACTGGCGTCAGAGACGAGCAGCGGCACCGGCACGTGCGCCTCGTTGTTGGCGGACTCGATGTCGGCGCGGAGCTCCATCTGCATCGCCTGGATGCGCCCGCGTTGATCGACGGCGGCAAAGGTCTCGCCGAGGCCGTAGAACCGTTCGGTGGCCTCCACATCGGTGCGCACCCGGACGTAGGGCGCCCAGGGTTCGTCCGCCGGCTGCGCCAGATGGAAGCGCATCCCCGGACCGCCGACGTCCACCTCCAACGTGGCGGTGGCGCCGCCGTCGAAGCCGAGCGCCCAACGCCCCCCCGCCGTCTCGGACCCCTCGAGGGTGGCGGTGATCGGCTCGAGGAACGCCAGCCCGCCGGGGATCTCGCCGCTCAGCTCGGGATCCTTGAGGTTGTGGGGGTTGTAGTTGACGTCGTCCGCGGGCGCCGAGACGAAGCCGAGCGCGATCCGGAAGCTGCGTTCGGTGCCGCCCGGGAGGACCAGGTCGATGACGCCGTCGTCCTGGACGACGACCTCCGCCCCGTCCGGGTCCACGATACGCGGGGGCTCGGCTTTGTCACGCTGGCAGCCGATCAGCAGGATGAGCACCATCGCGCGAGCATACCGCTGCGGATATCGTGCGGGGACATGCTGCTTGGGATCTTCGCGTTGTTGGAGGGCTGTGACGGCCAGCTGCCCCAACCAGAGGGGCGGCGCGGGGCGCGCGGCGCGATCGTGGACGGGCAGGTTTGGAGCGTCGGCGGCGAGGAGGCGGGCGGGCTGAGCGCCGCGGTGTGGAGCTACGACCTCGGCGACCAACGATGGACCCGCCACGGGGACGCGCCGGTGGCGATGGCGTGGGGCGCGGTCGGGTGGGACGGGGCCGCGATGCTGGTCTTCGCCGGGGAGACACCGGACGGCCCGTCGGACGGCGTGTGGCGACTCGATCCCCGGGCCGAGTCGTGGGATCCGCTCGCGCCGATGCCCGTGCCGCGATCGCGCTTCGGCTTCGTCATCTCGGACGACACCGCCACCATCACCGGCGGACTCGGCTTGGAGGGGGCTGCCTACGGCGATGCCTGGACCTTCCAACTCGGGGTGTGGAACGAGCTCACCACCGACCTCGGGGTGGGAGGCTTCGCCGACCCGACCCTGGTGGCGTCGGACGGAAACGTGTTCCAGGTGGGGGGCACCATCAGGGCCACCAACGACGCGCTGATGATGCTCGGAGACGCTCAGTTCCTCGCGGTCGACGAAGGGCGCGGCCAACTTCCGGCCTCCTGCGGGGTGGGGGAGGGGGACGGCTTCTGGCTCTGGGAGGGAATCGAGCTCGGGACCACGTGGAGCTGGCAGGGGAGCTGGTACGACGAGCTGATCGAAGCCCCGCCGCCGCGCGGCTACGCGATGTGCGCGACCGTCTCCGACACGCTCTACGTCCTCGGGGGTGACCCGGCCTTCGGCCGCGAGTCGGACGGCGCCTTCCTGCAGGACCTCTGGCGGCTGCGGGACGGCCAGTGGAAGCAGATCCTCTCCGCGGACGGGCTGCCGGTAGAGTAATCCGCAAAAGCCGCATCAAACCGAAATCCGGTGATCCGGTTCAGGTAACGGCGCGTACCCCCACCAGATGTACGCGACCAGCAGCCCACCGTCGACCGTCCGCCCGCCGCGACGCCCCCCGCGCCGCGCAGCGTTGACACCCGCTCGACGTTTCTGCTACGGTCGCCGCGCCCAGATGCTATTCCACGTTCAAGGCGAAAAGTCAGACGCTGACCTTGTCGCGCTGTTGGCGTCGGGGCGGCAGGACGCACTTGCCGAGCTCTACGACCGGTACAGCGGCCTGTTGTTGGGGGTCGGGATGCGGATCGTCCCCAACCGGAGCGACGCCGAGGACCTGCTCCACGACGTCCTTGTCGAGGCCTGGCGCCATGCCGGTCAGTACGACCCCACACGTGGCTCGGTCCGCGCCTGGCTGGTCACACGGATGCGGAGTCGGTGCCTGGATCGCCAGAAGTCGGCGGCGGTGTCGCGGTCGGTCCCGCTCGAAGCGGCCGGTGCCGATCCGGTCGCGCCGACGGCCGATCCGCTGCACGGCGAAGAGGGCCAACGGCTGCGGCGGGCGTTGGACGAGCTGCCGGCCGATCAACGGATGGTGCTGATGCTCGGCTACTTCGAAGGGCTTTCGTGCACCGAGATCGCCGATCGCATCCACGTTCCGGTGGGTACGGTGAAATCGCGAACCGCAGCGGCGCTCGGCAAGCTCCGCGGCACGCTCGCCAGTGGAGGTGTGGCATGAGCGTGCAACCCGACGAACTGACCTTCGATTACGTCACCGGCACCCTCGGCCCCGTCGAGCGTGCGGCCTTCGAGCGCGACCTCGCGGGCTCGGCGGCGCTCCGTGCCGAGGTGGCGGAGGTCACCGAATTGCTGGCGGGCCTCGCGCTCACGCTGCCGTCGGTGTCGGCGTCCCCGGACTTGCGCGATCGGGTGCTGCGGAGCGCGTCGGTCGCGTCCTGGGCGCCCTTCGTGGACCGGGTCGCCCGGGTGTGGGATCTCTCGGTGGCCGCGGTGCAGGCGGAGTTCCGCCGCGCCCTCTCGCCGGACGCGTGGGAGCCGGGACCGATGCCGGCCGTCACCCTCGTCCACCTGCTCGGCGGCCCCGCCACCGCCGGGGCGGACGTGGGCATCGTCCGCTTCGCCCCGGGGACGGCGTTCCCCAGGCACGGGCACAGCGCTTCCGAGACCTACGTCGTGCTCCAGGGGCGCATCGACGACAGCTCGGGCCGGGTGGAGCTCCCCGGCGACGTGGTGACCTACGACGCCGATCTCGTGCACAGCTTCGTCACCGACCCCGATCAGCCGACGATCATCGCGCTCGTCCTCCGCGGCGAGCTCAAGATCCTGGGGTAGCGGGCGCGCCTGGCACCCTGCTATCGGATGTCGAGGGGGAGCTGCTGGAGCACCACCGAGGTGTCTCCCTGGGTCAGCTTGATCTCGAGCATGCCCAGCCCGGCCAGCCCCTTGAGCGACGGCGTGAGTTGGAAGTTCGCGGACTCCTGTCCCCCCGCCGCGAGCCGATGGTCGGCGGTGGTCTTCCACGGCGGGCTGGTATCGACCGTACGTGACCACGCGAGCGTCCACGGGGGGGCGAGCGGCTTGCCGGCGCTGTCGAGCAGGGTGGCCGACAGGGTCGCGACCTTGAAGGGATTGCCCGTGGGCAGGCTGTGGCCGGCGCCGGTGTTCTGGACCAGCAACGACACCGGCAGGGTCTGCCCGCGCTGCACCACCGCCGACGGGAGGGTGACCAGCACCGAGACCGCCCGGCGGAGGTCGGAGGTGAGGGCGTGGGAGGGCACGGTGCCGTCGGTGCCGGGGACGATCGCCCCGGCGGTCGGCGCCATGTGGCAGTCCTGGCAGGTCACCCCCGCCTTGGCCCACGACGACGCCTTCCACTCACCGTAGGTGTCGTAGAAGGGTCGATCGGCCTCGGGCCACGTCAGCTGGTGACAGGTGGCGCACATCTCCGGGCTCGAGAGCTCGGCCGAGACCGTGACCCGGTGGGGGCT
>JAYVAS010000051.1:0-7958 GCA_043750895.1 Pseudomonadota bacterium | reverse complement strand
CGCCGCCGCCGCGGTCGTAGCCGCCGCCGCCGCCGCCGCCGTAGCCGCGCCCACCGCCGCTGCCGCTGCCGCTGCCGCTGCCGCCACCACCACCACCGTAGCTGCGACCGCCGCCGCTGCCGTCCTCGTCACGCGCGCCCCCGCCCAGGAACCGGACGGAGTCGGCGACGATCTCGGTGGAGTACTGGTCCTTTCCTTCCTTGTCCTGCCACTTGCGGGTCTGGATGCGGCCCTCGATGAAGAGCTGCTTCCCTTTCTTGCAGTACTTCCCGACGTTGTCGGCGTCCCGGCCCCAGACGGTGATGCGGTGCCACTCGGTCCGCTCCTGGAGATTCCCGTCCCGATCCTTGAACTTCTCGGTGGTCGCCAACCGCAGCGATGCGACCGACTGACCGCCCTGGGTGCTTCGCACTTCGGGATCGGCCCCGAGGTTGCCGATCAGGATGACCTTGTTGACCATGACGCCCTCACCCGGGGGGCTATAATCCGCCGCCCATGCCCCGGCCCGCACTGATCATCGAGGACGACCGCCTTTCCGCCGCGCTCATGCGCGAGTGGCTCGAGCAGCTCGACTTCGAAGTCACCGTGGTGGAACGCGGCGATGAGGCCGTCGAGCTCGCGGCGCGCATCGCCCTCGAGCTGGTCGTCGTAGACCTCGTCCTCCCGGGGTCGGTGGACGGCGCCGCCATCGCCGCCCACCTACGCCTCGGGTCGCACGGAGCCCCCATCGGGGTGATCGTGGTCTCGGCCCGAAGCGACGCCAGCCCGGCCCCCGGAGACGACGGGCCGAACCAGTTCCTCGCCAAACCGTTCACGCGCGAGCAGCTGCACGCCGCCGTCGCCGCCGCCTGTCCTCCCATCCCCGCGCCCAAGGGCACCCCGGTCCCGTTCTACCCGCAGCGGCTGCCGGCCGCCGCGGTGCTGGGCAATGACGCCCTGCCCGCCCCCGAACAGGGCGGAGTCATCGGCAGCGAGGCCTTCACCGAGGTACTCCACCGGCTCCGCGAGCAGGCCTTCACCGGCACCCTCACCGCCGAGACCGACGGCCCCTCGGTGCGGATCATGCTGCGCAGGGGAAACCCCGTCGCCGCCCGCGCCACGGACCCGGCCTCCACCTTCGGCCGCATCCTCGTCGACCTGGGCTTCCTCGGCGAGACGGACCTCGCCGCCCACGCCGCCGCCGGCCGACGACGCGGTCTACCCCTCGGTGAGGTGCTCCTTCGCGCCCACCTCATCGACCGCCGCGCCGTCGAGCTGGTGCTCCGGGAGCAGGTGCTCCGGCGCGTGATCGCGCTGGCGCACGCGCCGAACGGGGTGTGGACCGCCACGCCCGACGCCAGCCTCGGCCTGCCGGGGTTCGAGGTCCACGCCGCCATCGTCAGCTGGCGCCTCGGGGACATCGGCCAGGAGACGCCCGCCGAGATCGACGGCTACCTCCACGTGCCCCCGTGGGTCCGCACCTGGTGGCGCCTTTTCTTTCCCCCGGCCACCCTCGGCCACCTCTACGAGTTGATGTTCGCGGGTGCGCCCGCGGCCGACATCCTGCACCTGGGTGGCAAAGAGCTCGCGCACTTCGTCGGCCACCTCCACAGCCACGGACTGGTCGAGTTCCGTCGCGACCCCCCGGCAGCGGTCGCGCCCGGCCGGACCGGCGCCGACTACCTGTCCGGGTTCGCCGACGGGATCACCGCCCGGCACCGACTCTGGGCCGACGCCAGCCACTACACCGTGCTCGGCATCACCGACGAGGCCGACGCCGAGGCCGTGGACGTCGCCGCCGTGTCCGCCCTCGCGGCCTGGCACCAGGACGCGCTGCCCTCGGGCCTCGACTCCCTCACCCGGGAGCGGGCGCGCGACCTCTACGCGCGCATCCTGGACGCCAACCGGGTCCTCGGCGACCCCACGCGGCGACGGATCTACGACGCGCGGGTGCGCGGCGGGGATCGCGGCGCGCGCAGCCCGGGCATCCCCCCCGACGACGCGCCGGTGTTCCTCGCCGAGCGGGCCCGCCAGCTCCTCCGCAGCGGCAACGCGGTGCTCGCCGCGGGCCTGGGCGCGCGCGCGATGGCCGAAGGGGGTGAGGACCCGTCGATCCTCGTCCTCCTCGCCGAAGCCCGGCGGCAGGCCTGCCCGGAGGACCCCACCATGGGGGAGGCCGAGCTACGACGGGCGCTGGAGCTCGATCCTCACGACGAATCCGCCCTGGTCGCCCATGGGGACCGACTTCGGGCCCGCGGCGAGGTGGCCGAGGCGCGACTCGCGTATCGTGCCGCGCTTCGCCGAAACATCGGGTATGAGCCGGCGCGAGAGAGCCTGCGGGCCCTCGAGGATTGCGGATGACAGGCGCCGAGATCGCAGAAATTCTGGCACGGTGGGCCGCTCAGGGGGTGACTGGAGCCGTCGAGTGGAAGGACGGCAAGCGGCGCCGGCTCTTCTTCTTCCAGGGCGGCCAGCTCGTCGGGCTCCAGAGCAACCTCAAGAGCGAGAGCCCGGCCCGGGTCGCCGAGGCCTTCCCGGGGATCACCGAGGACCAGCTGCGCACCGAGGTCGCCACCACGCGTCTGCGTGGCGCCCTCGAGGAGATCGACGGGGAGGTGGAGTCCCACATCGGCGCCACGCCCCCCGCCTACGAGTTCCTGGACCTGCTCGCGATGCTGTGGGCCGTGGCCGACACCTTGCCGCGCCCCTCGACCCAGTCCTTTCCCCGGATCCGACCGGGAGGCGCGGCGCGCATCGGGATGATCCCCCTGCCGCCGCCCCTCGACAGCTACATCCTCACCGTTGACGGCAGCCGCTCCACCGACGACGTGACCAGCTTCGGCCCGGGGGACCCCGAGACGACCTTCAATGCCCTGGCCCTGGGCGTGCTGCTCGGGGCCATCGACCCCGGGGAGCGGGAGGCGCCCGCCACGGTGGTCACGCGCCAGCAGCAGGCGGAACCGCCCCCGCCCGCCGCCAGCCCGGCCGCGTCGGTCGATGAGATCGGGGCCCTGATCACCGAGGGCATCGTCGCCCCGGCGCGCGCCCAGGAGTACGAAGTCGTGCTCCCGCGCGCCCGCGCTGACCGGGTGGCGCAGGCCGCCCCCGCCGCGCCCGCCGCGCCCGCCGCGCCCGCCGCGCCCCGCTCGCCCTTCGCCGACGCCCCGCGCCTGCGGGCCGCCCAGAACCACTACGAGGTCCTCGGCGTCAGCGTCGACGCCCCGGCCGACACGATCCGGAAGGCGTACCACGCGCTCGCCAAGGAGCTGCATCCGGACCGCTGGGCCACCGCCGACGCGGGCACCCGCGCCGAAGCGACGGAGCTCTTCGACATCCTCCGGGCGGCGTGGGAGGTGCTGTCCGAGGACGAGGCCCGCGAGGGCTACAACGCCAGGGTGATCCGGGGCGAGAAGTCCGAGGACGAGAAGACGATGGACCGCCTCCGCGAGATCCTGGACGCGGAGGCGGAGTTCAAGCGAGGCGTCAACGAGCTGACCGCGGGTCGGTACGGCTCCGCCCACGAGTTCCTGGGCCGCGCCGCCGCCCGCGTCCCCGAAGATCGGGAGATGGCCGCCTACGCCGCCTACGCCGCCTTTCGCGCCCTGGGGACCAAGGATCCCCGCCGCGGCGACGCCGCCATCGAGGTCCTCACCGAGGCGGTGCGCGAGAAGGAGAAGTTCGACCAGGGCCACGTGATGATCGGCCAGATCCACCGGGTCCGCGGCGACGAGGCCGCGGCGCGCCAGAGCTTCATCCAGGCGTTGAAGATCCGCCCCACCAACCCCGACGCGGTCAGAGAGATGAAGCGCGGGCCCACGCGCACGGCGGAGCCCAAGGCAGCGACCGGCGGCGGCGGCTTCTTCAACAAGCTCTTCGGCAAGAAGTAGCGGCGTTCTCCGAGCCTTCTCCCTGCGGGAGAAGGTGGCGCGAAGCGCCGGATGAGGGCGTGCGGGGTCGTCTTCACCGAGGCCGCTGCGCCACCGCCGACGCCGCCGCGAACGTGGCCATCACCCCGTCGAAGTAGTCGATGACGTTGCGCACGTACGCCCGCTTCTCCAGGTAGGAGCCCGGGTAGAAGCTGCGCTTGAACCCATGGATGATGATGTCGCGCAGCTCCCGCGCCGTGACCCCGCACTCGTCGACCGCGACGCGCACCTCGTTCGACATCGACGTGTGCGAGACGAGGCGGTTGTCGGTGCAGAGGGTCACCGACAGGCGGTTGTCGATCATCTTGCGGAGCGCGTGGTCGCCGGCCGACCGGATCGCGGGGTTGGTCTGCAGGTTCGAGGTGATGCACACCTCCATCGTGATGCGCCGATCGGCGAGGAACTGCGCCAGCCGCCGCACGTAGGCCTGCTTGTCGACGATGCGCGGGTCGGTGATGCGCTCGGGAGAGAACAGGAGGTACCCGTGCCCGACGCGGTCCGCGTGGAGGGCGCTGGTGGCCTGGAAGATCGACTCGGCGCCGTACGCCTCGCCGGCGTGGACCGTCTTCTGCATGAAGTGGCGGTGGACGTAGTCGAAGGCCTGCACGTGGTCGATGGCGGGGTAGCCGTCCTCCTGGCCGGCGAGGTCGAACCCGACCACGGGCAGACCGTCCTCGTCGCGCGCGAGCACCGCCTCGCGGGCCAGCTCGAGGGACGCCAGCCCGAACACCGTCTCTCGGGGCGCCTTGGCGAGCACCGAGAGCAACTGGCGGTACCACGCCGAGAAGTGCTCGTTGAACATCCGGAGGGCGCACACGATGATCCCGAACCGGAACGGCGGTTCGTCGGACGGGACGGTCCGGTTGATCTCGTCGGCCGCGCGCTGCATCCCCTTGGCCACCGCCCGCAGGACGGTGCGGGCGTCGAGCTTCTCGTGCATGTGCAACTGCGGCGCGAAGCGCACTTCCACGTAGCGGACCCCCTCGGCCCAGTTGTCCTCCGCGAACTCGTACCCGATGCGCTCGAGGGCCTCCTCGTCCTGCATCACCGCGCACGTCCACCCGAAGCCGACGAGGTACTCGCCCAGGCTCGCGTAGTGCGACTTGAACACCAGCTCCCGCATCCCGTCCTCGGTGAACGAGGGCAGAGCGACCTTTCTCTCCTTGGCGAGGGTGATCAAGGACCCCAGCCGCAGCGACCCGTCGAGGTGCACATGGAGGTCGGCCTTGGGGAGGGCGCGGATCAACGCATCCGAGAGCGGGGGCATGGGCCGGGGGGTTGAGAGCATCTCGCGCTCTACCCGCCTTCCCCTTGGCTGACAAAGCACCTTGCGGGTAGACAGGCTCGCGACTATACGCGCGCCGACAGGAGACCTGCTTCGATGATCCAGCTACCTCACGAAATGCGCGACAACCTCGTCGAGCAACTCGACGAATACCTGGAAGCACACTCGGGCACCCCCGACGGCGAGGTCGTGGCCGCCTATGTGATCGACCTCATCGGCTCGGTGGCCGAAGAGCTCAAGGTCCCCGAGGCCGACGAGATCACGCTACGGCTCGAGTCGAGCGGCGAGCTCGACGCCTCGCTCCAGGAGCTGCTCGAAGAAGAATTCGAGAGCAACGAAGAACTCGAGTACACGGGCGAAGAGATCGTCACGCTGATCGAGAAGGTCTGCGAGATCGAATGGACGACCGCGGACGACAAGGACGAGGACGAAGAAGAGGACGACGACGACGACGATCCGGACGGCTTCTTCGAGGACATGGGCGCCGAGGACGAAGAGGACTAGCGGATCAGCCGCCTCGGAACCCCCCGAGCGGATACGCGTCAGTGCTCTCATGACGCGACACCTCCTGGTCCGACTCGTCCCCGTGCTCTCGCTCACCCTCGCGGCCGGCCTCTGGAGCGGAGCCCGGGCGGACGAAGCATCGGCCTCCACGCCGGTCCTCGACACGCTCGGCGCCGTGCTCGCCGACGCCCAGGCCCAGTTCGCCAGCACCGTAGACGCCCCCTACTTCATCGCCCTCGCGCTCCAGGACGAGCAGAGCGTGACCATTCAGGGCACCCACGGCGCCCGCGCGGGCGTGGCCCGCAACCACAGCCGCCAGGGTGACGTGGACCTGCGGGTGGGGTCGATGCAGCTCGACAACACCCACAAGATCCGCGACGCGGGCTGGTTCGACAGCCCTCGCCGTCCCGGCATCACGGCCCCGCTCACCGAGTCGGGCGCCGTCATGAAGGCGCTCTACCTGCGCGCGGTGGACGACGTCTTTCGGGACGCACGCCAGCAGCTCATCAAGGTCCGCTCGAACAACCAGGTGAAGGTCGGCGCCGGGGACGGAAGCGCCGACTTCTCGCCGGCGGACCCCGTCGTCGACCGCCGCGAGGTCCCGCCGCTGGCCTTCGACGAGGCGGCGTGGACCGCGCTCACCCGGGAGGCCTCCGCCCTCTACCTGAAGTACCCGGCGGTGTTCGACAGTGCGGTGCAGATCGTCGGCACGCGCACCGTCACCTCCTTCGCCTCGTCCGAGGGCAGCCGCATCCAACAGGGCGGGCTGCACTTCCGGGTGGCCACCTGGGGCACCTCCATCGCCGAAGACGGCGGCGAGATTCAGGTCTACGACTACGTGGACGTGGCCAGCGTGGACCACCTGCCCGATCGCGCCGCGGTGCTCGCGATGGTGCAGCAGGTCGCGGCTCGGGTGACGGCGCTCCGGGTCGCCCCGTTGGTGGATCCCTGGTCCGGTCCGGCCATCCTTCGCGGCCGCGCCGCTGGGGTCTTCTTCCACGAGATCTTCGGCCATCGGGTCGAGGGCCACCGGCAGAAGGACGACGACGAAGGCCAGACGTTCACCAGCCGCGTCGGCCAGGCCATCCTCCCCTCGTTCTTGAGCGTCGTGGACGACCCCACCCAGGCGCGGCTCGGCGCCATCGACCTCAACGGGACCTACGCCTACGACGACGAGGGCGTGCCCGCGTCGCGCGTCGAGCTGGTGAAGAACGGCGTCCTGAAGACCTTCCTCCTCTCCCGGTCCCCCGTGGCCGGCTTCCCGCGCAGCAACGGGCACGGGCGGCGGCAGGCGGGCATGGCGGTGGTGGCACGGCAGGGGAACCTCATGGTCCAGGCCAGCCAGCAGGTCACCTACGCCCGACTGCGCGAGCAGCTCGTCGCCGAGGTCAAGAAGCAGGGCAAGAGCTTCGGGCTCATCTTCGACGACATCTCGGGGGGCTTCACCTTCACCGGGCGCTCGGAGCCGAACAGCTTCGTCGTCAGTCCGGTCACGGTCTGGCGCGTCTGGCCCGACGGCCGCCCGGACGAGCTGATCCGGGGCGTGGACCTCATCGGCACTCCGCTCACCACCTTCTCCCGCATCGCGGCCGCCGCCGACGACGTCGACGTCTTCAACGGGGTCTGCGGCGCCGAGAGTGGCTGGGTCCCGGTCTCGGCCTCCTCCCCCTCGCTGCTGGTCACCGAGGTCGAGGTGCAACGCCACGAGAAGGGCAACGACCGCCCCCCCATCCTGGGTGCCCCATGATCACCCTCCTCTCCCTCGCGCTGGCCGCCGACGTCCCCCCCGTGGAGGCCGCGCTCGGCGTCGAGATGGCCCGCGCCATGAAGGACCTGCGCCTCCCCGAAGGCGCGCCGCCCTACGTGATCCTCTACGACGTGCTCGAAGGCGAGGTGGTGACCAGCTTCGCCGAGTTCGGGGCGCTGGTGTCGTCCGAGAAGGACGACTACCGAAACCTCCGCACCGAGGTGCGGGTCGGGGACTACACGCAGGACAGCTCCAACTTCTCGAGCTTCGGCGGTGGCAGCGGGGTCGGCGCCCGCCGGCTCCCCGCCGAGGACGATCCCGTCGCCCTCCGGCGCGAGATCTGGCTCGCGACCGACGCCTCCTACAAGGGCGCCGTGGAGAACCTGGCCCGCAAGCGGGCCGCCGTGGAAGGGCAGTCCGGGCCCCGTCCCGCCGACTTCAGCAAGGTGCCGCCGGCCGACGCCCCATACAGCACCACCGGTCCGGTGGCGGCTGCCCAGGGCGCGCGCATGAGCGC
>JAYVAS010000050.1:0-7267 GCA_043750895.1 Pseudomonadota bacterium | reverse complement strand
GACCGCTACGGCCCCGACTCCGCGGAGCTGGCCGAGTTCGACCGCGAGGACCGCGATTGGCGCAGGTTCGAGGCTATTCTTCACGGGGTGTACAGAGATCTTGACGCGGTCTACGGGGACCCGACCCTGGACGAGGCCCGACGCCTGGAGAAGAAGGCCGCGACGCTGGCCAGCCTGCCCGATCGGGTGCGCGGATCCGACATCGAAGCCGTCGAGCGCTACGTCCGGGTCGCCACCCGCTCGCCGTGGAACAACGCCCGATTGATGCAGTTCAAGGCGTACAACTCGAACGACTCGCTCTTCGCGACCATCCTCGAACGACATCCCGGCGACCTCCAGGGCTTCATCGACGAGATCGGCACCATCACCCGCGGGCGCAGGGACCCCTTCGTCGCGCTGAGCGAAGCCGTGGCCGTCAAAAATCCTTGACAGCGTTCACGTACTGGACATCCACCATGCCCGGGCGGTTCCCAACCCGTCGTCAAGAAGTTCTCAAGAACCGAGCCCGGTGACGACCTTACATACAGAAAGACATTCACGGACAAGCCGGGCCGAAGGTTGGCACGCACCTTGCATGAGTGTCGACCAGCGCCCGCTCCGGGTGCATGGAGGAGCCCGATGAGCTTTGCGTCGCCCGCCCGCCGCCCCCTTGCCCCCATCGGCAACGGGAACGTACTCCTCAACAAGTACCTCAAGATGATGGGCGAGATCCCGCTCCTGACACGAGAAGACGAAGTCGAGGTCGCGCGCCGGATCGACATGGCCGGCCCCGACGCCGACCTGGCCAAGGCCACCCTGGTCAACGCCAACCTCCGCCTCGTGGTGAGCATCGCCAAGCAGTACACCTACCGGGGCATCCCGCTCTCGGACCTCATCCAGGAAGGCAACATCGGTCTGATGAAGGCGACCGAGAAGTTCGACCACACCCGCGGGTTCAAGTTCTCCACCTACGCCTCGTGGTGGATCCGGCAGAGCATCATCCGCGCCGTCGAGTCGCAGTGTCGGACGATTCGCATCCCCATCTACAAGCTCGAAGTGGTCAACAAGGTCCACGCGATGCAGAAGGAGCTGTTCCAGGCCTTCGGCCGTGAGCCCAGCCTCGACGAGATCGCGCTGCGGCTCGGCCTCGAGGTCGACAAGCTCGAAGCGTTGATGCGCCTGACCCGCGAGCCCGTCTCGCTCGACGCCCCGATCAGCGAGGACAGCGACTCCTCGGTGGGCGAATTCGTCGAGAACCCGAACGCGGAGCGGCCGTCGGACGCGATGGAAGAGGCCGCGCTCCGCGAGGAGATCGAGGAGGTGCTCTCATCACTCACCCCCCGCGAGGAGAAGGTGGTCCGCATGCGCTACGGCATCGGCGAGCCCGCGCAGTACTCCCTGGAGGAGATCGGCGCCCAGTTCTGCCTGACCCGCGAGCGCATCCGTCAGATCGAGATCAAGGCGCTCCGTAAGTTGCGGCACCACCGCCGCCGCGCGCACCTCGAGACCTTCATCGGGAGCTGACCCCCGCCGGCGGGCAACGAGGGCTGATCGGCGACGTCCGGTCGGCCCTCACTGTTTCGGGCGGCGCGGGGGGGTACGCGGGCGGGCCGGAGGCGTGGTGTGGCCCTTGCCGAGATCAGCGAGGTCGGGGAGCAGGACGATCTCGATCCGGCGGTTGGCGGCCCGTCCGGTGTCGGTGCCGTTGTTGGCGACGGGCCGGGTGTCACCGAAGGTGGCGGCGGACAGGTGATCCCGCGGGAACCCCTGGGAGACCATGAACTCGGTGACGGTGATGGCGCGAGCGGCCCCGAGGTGCCAGTTGTCCGGGAAGGCGGCGGTGGCGATGGGGACGTTGTCGGTGTGGCCCTCCACCTGGAACATGTGCTCCTTGCCGCGACGGGCGAGCAGGCGGGCGACCTCGGCGACGTTGGACTTGCCGTCGGCCGAGAGCTCCGCGGACCCCGAGGGGAACAGGACGTCCGACGCCATGCCGATGATCACGCGGCCTTCTTTGTTCTCGACCTTCAGCACGCCCCGGTCGATGAGGGGCTTCATGTCGGCGAGGATCTCCTCGTAGGCGCGCTGATCGGCGGCGAGGCGCGCTTCGAGCCGCTCCACCTTTCCCGAGAGGTCGCGGTTCTTGGCGAGGGCTGCTTCGTACTTGGCCTGCGGGACACAGGCACCGGCGGCGAGGAACAGCAGGATCGAGAGGCGCATGGTGACTCCGTGAGGTTTCTCCCTCCTACTCCGCGGGCGCCCCCCACCACCAGGGGCCGTCCGCCCCCATCGCCGAAAACAGCGCCAGGACGTCGATGGCCCCGGGCTGGCGCGCGCTGAGCCAGGCGGGCGGCGCCCCCGCGCTGCGGGCGAGCGGTCCCGGGGCGACCGGCCGCTGCAACACCGCCAGCAGCGGGCGCCGACGCTCCTCCGGCACCTGCCGCAACGTCTCCATCGCCGCCGCGGTGACCTGCCACCCGGTCGGTCCGGCCACCCGGAGGGTCTCCGCGAGCCCCTCGGGGTCGACGCGTTTCAGGTCGATCCGGAGGAGCAGCGCGAACAGCTCCTGATCGGGCTCGTCCCCCTCCCCCACCGCAGCGCGCAGCGGCGGCAACGCGCTCCGCACGTCCTCGCCGCGTCCGAGCAAGGCGAGCAGCCGCGCGGCCCGCTCGATGGGAGAGGCCTCGGCGGCGCCCGAAGCCGGCCAGACCCCGAGGCGGTGGTAGTCCACCAGCACCGCAGCGGGCAGCGGCCCCTCCTCGGCGAGCCGTTCGTACAGCCCTCGCGCCCGGTCCGGATCGACCCGGGCCAACCGACGCAGCTCCAGCCCCAGCCAGGCCCGATCGTCACCCGCCCAGGCATCGGCCTCGCCCGAAATCCACGCCGCCTCGAGCGCCTCGTCCACCCGCCCGGCGTCCCGCCCCGCGCACACCATCTCGCCCAGCACCAGCCGCGGCGTCGGCACCGCACGCAGCGCCGCGCGCGCGCGCGCTGGATCGGTCCGCGCCAGAGCCCGCAGCAGCGGCACCCCGGGCACCACCCCCAACGCCGCCTCCCACGCCCACACCGCCCCGGGATCCCGGTGGGCGTAGAGCGCCTCGACCTGCACCGACACCGACGCGTCCAGATCGGCCAGGACCACCGCCCCCTGCCGCGCCGCGTGAACCGCCGCCGCCAGCGCTTCGCGGCCCGGCGGCACCGGCGCCGCCCGCCCGAGCACCCACCACGCCTCCAGCACCCCCACGTCGTCGGTCCAATCGCGCGCCGGCTCCTCCACCACGCGCAGCCGACGGATCGCGATCCGCTCCAGCTCGACCGCCGGGTCCGCCGACGCGGGAGCGGGGCCGTCGGGATCAGCCGCGCGGCGGGGCACGAACGCGTCGGGCGGGGCCTCCTCCTCGACCGGGGCCGGTGCCCGGCGCGCCCGCACCACCATGACCAGCGCGCCCAACACCACCGCCAGGAAGAGGACGACCAACACGGGGTCGACGCCGGCGGATTGGAGGGCGGGGCTCACAGATAGGACAGGGAGACATCCGCGGCTTCGACCGACGTGTTGGAGACGTTCCCCTCCTCGTCGGTGATGAACGCCGTCACCGTCCACCACTCCATCTGGTTGACCCCGGCGATGTACATCGTGAGCACGTTGTTCAGGTAGAGCGTGCAACACTCGAAGGCGGAGTGGGTTCCGGCCGGGCACACGTCGTCGGCCCAGATGATCTCGACGTCGACCTCGAAGGTGCGGGACTCCGACTCGACCGTCGCGTAGTAGCGCCCGCCGATGACGTCATCATCGACGTCGTAGGCGTGGTAGTGCATCGACACCCAGCGTTCGTCCTTCTCGGGCCAGAGCTGCTCGTAGTACTCGATCCGGGGCGCCGGATCGGGGGGGGTGGTCTCCGTGTCCGCGGTGTCGACCGGGGTGGTCTCGGGCGGGGCCGGGTAGCAGTTGCCGTCCGCTTCGCGGACGAACCCATCCGAGCACGGCGGTTCGGTACAGGCGACGAGGAGGAGCAGCACACGTGGATCTTAGCACGTGCGTCGGGCGGCCTCAGCCCCCTGCGACATTCGCGGAGCCCTGGTAGCCGAGGTAACCGCGGCTCTCCGGCTGCGCCGAGAGGTCGCCCCCGCCGATCCATACGCCGCCGTCGGGATCGAGCCACACCGCGGTGAGGTCGTAGTAGTTGAC
Source organism: Pseudomonadota bacterium (assembly GCA_043750895.1). Taxonomy (GTDB): domain Bacteria; phylum Myxococcota_A; class UBA796; order UBA796; family SXON01; genus JAYVAS01. The sequence goes on along the minus strand of JAYVAS010000050.1, from coordinate 3,099 downwards.
CGCCACCGGATCCGGCACCCACTCCGACCCGACGTAGCGGAGCACCACCCCGCGGGAGCCCACCGCCACCATCTGGTCCAGGCTGGCGTCCACCGCCTTGAGCTGGGGTTGGAGCGCGGGGGAGTGGGAATCCCAATCGCCGTCCTCTTCCTCGTGGAGGATGTAGGCCGACTGGAGGCCACCGACCGACACCGCGAACGCGCCGGTGTTGCACACGCTGGCCAGGTCGTTCTTGTTGCCGCGCTCGACCAGGGTGAGGCCCTGGCCGTCGAAGTGGGCGAGGATCTCCTGGGTGCCGATGAGCCACAGGTCGTCCGCGGCCGCCCCGGACACCCCGGTCAGGTAGGTCTTGTGCCCGAAGAGCTTGGTGGTGTCGTCCACGTACTGGGCCCAGGTGCCCCCGACGTTGCGCCACACCGCCGGGTTCTCGATGCGGACGAGGTCGCCGCCGGCGGCCCACAGGTCGTTCCCGTGCGCACCCCAGACGCCGAGCAGGGTGATGCCGGTGGGTCCGGGCTGCTGGGTGAACGTGCCGGAGGCGCTGTTGTAGTCGAGGATCACGCCGTCGGCGCCGACCATGGTGGCGCCCGTCTCGGTGGGCTGGACCGACCACAAGGACCCGCTCGTGCCGGTCTCGAGCTCCGTCCACCCCGTCCCGTCGTAGTGGAGGACCAACGGACCGTCGCCCAACCCGGCGTCGGCGCCCACCGCCCACACGTCGGTGGCGCTGGTGCCGCGCACCGAGAGCACCGCTTCGGCCCGGTCCGACACCAGGGTGACGAACGGGCTCCGGGGCGTGTCGTCGGTGGTCGCGGCCGAGTCGTCGGTGCTGGAGCCGGTGCAGGCGAGGAGGCCGAGGAGGAGGGACCACATCCGCTCAGCGTACCTCCGCCCACACCGCTTGCACCACCGCGGCTTGCAGGGCGATCCGCTCGGAATCAAGCCCCGGATACACCCCGAGGAACACTCCGCCCTCCGCGATGCGGTCGGTGTGGGCGAGCCCCCCCACCACCCGGTGCGGCACGCCCTGGAACGCCGGCTGTCGGAGCAGGTTCCCCCCGAACAACCGACGGTGGCCGATACGCCGGGCGTCCAGGCCCCGACAGAAGCGGGTCAGCCGCGCGTGATCGGGTCGGCGGTTGACCATCAGCAGCCCGAACCAGCTCGGCTCCGAGCCGGGCGTCGCCGCCTGGAACTCCCAGTCCTCCTCGAGGTCGGCGAGGGCCGTGCGGAGCTGCGCGTGGTTGGCGCGCCGGGCCGCGGTGAAGGCGTCGATCCGGGTGAGCTGCACCCGCCCGATCGCGGCCTGCAGATCGGTCATCTTCAGGTTGTACCCGAGGTGGGAATACACGTACTTGTGGTCGTAGCCCTCGGGTAGCTGATCCCACTTCCAGCCGAACCGTTTGCCGCAGGTGTTGTCCTTGCCGCTCGGGCACCAGCAGTCGCGCCCCCAGTCGCGGAAGCTCTCGGCGGCTCGCTTGAGCAGGGAGCTGCTGGTGTAGACCGCGCCCCCCTCCCCGGTCGTGATGTGATGGGGCGGGTAGAAGCTCGAGGTGGCGAGGTCGCCGAAGGACCCGGTCAGCGCGCCGCGCCAGCGGCTCCCCAGCGCGTCGCAGTTGTCCTCGACGTAGGCGAGCTGGTAGCGGGCGCAGAAGGCCCGCACCGCGTCGATGTCCACCGGGTTCCCGAGGGTGTGGGCGACCATCACCGCGCGGGTCCGCTCCGAGCGCGCGTCCTCGAGGCGCGAGACGTCGATGTTGACGGTCGGCATCGAGACGTCGACGAACACCGGCACGCAGCCGGCCTGGACGATGGGCGACACCGTGGTGGGGAACCCGGCGGCGACGGTGATGACCTCGTCGCCGGGGCGGATCGGCCGGGGCAGGAGCCCGCTGGTGAGCGCCATGAACGCGACGAGGTTGGCGGACGAGCCCGAGTTCACCAGCAGCGCGTGCCGAACGCCCAGGTACCCGGCCAGCTCCCGCTCCAGGGCGTCCGCTTCGGGGCCGTGGGTGAGCCAGAAGTCGAGGCCCGCCTGCACCACCGCCCGCACCTCGCGGGCGTCGTAGACCCGGCCCCCGTAGGGGACCGCGTCGGTGGCGGGGTCGAAGGGTGGCCGATTGGACTGCCGATGTTCGACGAGGCGGGTGGTGAGGGCGAGGATCTCGGCCTCGAGCGCGATCTCGACGGCGTCCTTCATCGGGTGGCTTCCTCGTGGGCGGCGATGTCGGCAAGGCAGAGGGCGCGCGGGTCGCCGCCCTCGCGGAGGACCCGGTGGTACCAGGAGGCGGCGCGGTCGGCGGCCTCGGCCCAGGTCCACGCGGGCCGCCAACCCAGGGCGCGGGTCGCGGCCCCGGCGTCGAGGCGCAGGAAGGCCGTCTCGTGGGGCTGACCGTGCGCGCCGAGGTTCACGTGCCGGGCGCCCGGCCAGCCGGCCTCGAAACGGGCGACGAGCGCCTCGACCGACGCCGAGGTGGGGTCGGCCGGGGCGAAGTTCCAGCCGGCGCTCCAGCGCGGATCGGGCGCCTCGAGCATCTGCGTCGCGAGGCGGAGGTAGCCGGACAGCGGCTCCAGGACGTGCTGCCAGGGCCGGACCGCCCCCGGCATGCGCAGCGGCAGCGCGACCCCGGCCAGCGCGGCCCGGACGGCGTCGGGCAGGACCCGATCCTCGGCCCAGTCGCCGCCGCCGATGGCGTTCCCGGCCCGAACCGTGGCCACCTGAATGCGGCCGTCCCCGAAGTAGGAGCGGCGCCACGCGTCCACGGCGAGCTCGGCGGCGGCCTTGGACGCAGCGTAGGGATCGTGCCCCCCGAGACGATCGCCCTCCACGTGCGGCGTGCCGTCGGGGTGGGGTTCGTAACACTTGTCGGTGGTGGCCACGATCACCGCGCAGGGGCGGTTCCGAAGCCGCACCGCGTCGAGCACATGGGCGGTACCCATCACGTTGCACATGAAGGTCTCGACCGGGGTGCGGTAGGCCAGGCGGACCAGGGGCTGCGCCGCGAGGTGGAGGACGACGTCGGGGTCCGCCGCGTCCACCGCCGCCCGCACTGCCTCGGGGTCGCGGACGTCGCCGCGGCGGTCTTCGGCGAGCAGCTC
>JAYVAS010000049.1:0-6863 GCA_043750895.1 Pseudomonadota bacterium | reverse complement strand
CTCGTAGGTGTGGTCGGGGCTGCTGCGGGACCAGGAGATGACGGCGGTGTGCGTGGACATGGGGACCTCGGACCGGCAAGGTAGTCCCGCGCGGGACCGCGTCCATCCGCCGTCGGTTCGCGGTAGGCTTCCGGTATGAAGACCGACTCCCTCCGCCTCACCGCGGTGTTGCCCGCGGCGCCCGCGACCGTCCAAGCCGCCTGGCTCGACGGCGCCCTCCACGCCGCCATGACCGGCGCGCCCGCGACCGGCGAGGCCCGGGTCGGCGCCCGCTTCACCGCCTGGGAAGACTACATCGAGGGCGAGAACCTGGAGGTCGCCGCCGGCCGCGTCCTCCAGAGCTGGCGGACCACCCAGTTTCCGCCCGGGGCACCCAACTCCCGCCTCGAGGTCCAGTTCGGCGAAGCCGTGGGCGGCACCGAGCTGACGTTGATCCACACCCAGATCCCGCTCGGGCAGGGCGATGCCTACGAGGAGGGTTGGGAGGAGTACTACTTCGCGCCGATGCGCGCGTACTTCGGCGCCGCTACCTGACGACGAGGGCCCGTCCGTAGCGATCCCACAGCACGACCTCCTCGGGCTTGACGCGGAACTGCCCCTCCACGAAGGGCACCGCCTGGCCGCCCCGGAAGGTGATCGTCCCCGTGGCGCCTTCGACCCGCCACGTCCCGTCGGCCTGGGGGCGCAGCGTGGCGCCCGTCGGCGGGGGGGCGCCGTCCACGATCGCCGCGTGGAGCGTCTCGGCCAGGCCCCGGGCCCCGTGTTCGACCCGCACCATCACGGCGACGTTGCCGTCGCGGAAGCCGAGCAGACCGTCGCCGTCGCCGAAGGAGGCGTCGCCCAGGACCGCGCCGGTGACGGGCGCGAGCGTCAAGGACCCGACGCTGCGTTCGTACCAGTCGACGGCGTCGGCCTCGGTCTCGCCGACGTAGATCTTGACCACCCCACCGGCGACCGGCGCCGTCCAGCCGGTCTGGGGGGTGAGGAAGCGCGCTTCGCCCAGGCCGGGCACGCCGGTGGTGGGGATGCCGCTGTGGAGGCCGCCGGCGAGGGCCATCGAGAGGAGGAGGATCACTGGATGGCCCCCTGCTGGGTGTAGTAGTAGCCCGCCTGGCCGCTCATCACGAGACGGTCCAGGTACTCCTCCCCCGGGACGCCCTGCACGAGCAGCTCGGTGAACGGGCTGTTGGAGGGGTCGTCGTCGCCGTCCAGCGCGAGGGTGGCGTCGTAGATGGTGGTGTTGTCGTCCATCGTCGTGACCGCGTGGTAGCTGAACCCGCAGCCGCGCCCGCCGAAGGGGCAGTGGGTGAAGGTGTCGTAGCCGATGGCCTGGATGTAGTTCAAATCGAAGTTCTGGAGGATGATGGTGTAGGAGACGGGGAGGCCGATCATGTTGCCGAAGGCCTGCATGATCGCGGCGCAGTCGGTGCAGTTGATGGTGCTGCCGTTGTCGCGGGAGAGGTAGCTCGTGAGGTCGAACATCGCGTCGTCGTAGCTGTTCCACCCGTACTGCACGTAGGCGCTCGCTCCGTAGCGGGTGTCGTACGCGAGCTCCTGCTCGTGAAAGATGAACGCCACCGTGGCGTCGGCGACCGCCTTCTGGGTGGGCTCCACCCCCTGGATGGCGCGGAGCAGCGGGTCGACCACCGCCACCCAGGGCTGGTAGGGCACCCCGGTCTCTTCGAAGCCGGGCAGATCGTAGAGGGCGTAGATCCGGAGGGGGATGGCCTGCTCGGCGAAGGGGCCGGCGGGGGTGGTCCACCGCGCCGCCAGGGTGGTCTCCACGACGCCGACCGTGTTGGCGAGCGGCGTGTCGCTGGTGCAGGTGGTGGTGCTGTCGCCGTTGTCGGCGCAGGTCCAGCCGTCGATCTGCACGGAGACCTCAGCGCCCGCGGGGTCTCCGGCGCGGGTGAGGGTCAGGGTGGGGACGGCGTCGAAGGGGTAGGCGGCGGGGAGGTTGACGCCCACCGGCTCCTTCGGGGGGGAGTCCAGATCGGCCCACACGGCAGGGATCGGCGTGGCGGTGACGCCGTCGTCGATGGCGGCGACCGAGAAGGTGAGCGTCTCGGCGCCGGCCTCGAAGTACTGCCCGTTCCGGCCGGCACGATGCCAGATCAAGGGCACGCGGTCGGCGCCGCCCAGGGTGCCGTTCAGGATGCCGACGCGCACCACGTGGACCGGACGCTCGGTGGTCGCGACCTCGGCACCGTCGGCGAGCAGCGTGGCGCGCTCGGTGTAGTCGCCGATCGACGCCACGGCGCCCAGGCTGTCCAGCCCGTCCCAGGTGACGCTGTCCACCAGGCTGGTGCCATCGGCGAGGGTGGCGACGACGGCGCCGGCGGCGTCGAGGATCTCGACCCGGACTGCGTCTCCCTCGGCCTGGGCGACCGTGCTGGTGAGCGTGGGCGCGAGCAGCGGGTCGAGCGTGTCGGCCCCGGCCAGCGAGATCGCGTACGCGGGGGGTGGGGGTGGTTCAGTGACCCCGCCGTTCTCGCCCGGCTCGATGAGCTTGGGGGTGGTGGTGGTGCAGGCGAGGAGCAGCCAGAGCATGGGGGAATGGTACCGCGGGTATCTGCCGACCGGGCCGAGTTTGCAGCGAGTTGGCGCGTCGGAGGCGCATCTCGGTCCCCCGCGATACCGCCGGGGCGCCATGGACGTGCCCGCCCTGCTCCGCGCCCGCTTCGGGGGACTGCCGCGCGCCTTCTGGTGGATCTGGGTCGGGCTGCTGCTCAACCGCGCCGGCGTGTTCGTCCAGCCGCTGCTGACCTTCTACCTGACCTTGGAGCGCGGCCTGGGCCTCACCGAAGCGGCGCTGGTCGTGTCGGCCTACGGCGCCGGGTCGGTGGTGGGCTCGTTGCTGGGGGGCGTCGCCGCGGATCGGCTGGGGCGACGGGTCACGATGATCGTGTCGGCGTTCGCCGGGGCGGCGGGCCTGGTGGTGTTGGGGGAGGCGCGGGGGTTCTGGGGGATCACCGCGGCGGCGTTCGGGACGGCGTTGGTGTGGGACCTGCACCGACCGGCCGTACACGCGATGGTGGCCGACATCGTGCCACCCGAGCACCGGATCCGGGCGTTTGGGTTGCAGTACGTGGCGGTCAACCTTGGCTTCGCGGTGGCCCCCGTCCTCGCGGGTTGGTTGGCAGGGGTGGGCTACGCGACCTTGTTTGCGGCGGCGGCGGTGGTCCAACTCGGGTGGGCGGCGTTCGTCCTGGCGTTCCTTCCCGAGACCCGATCGGTGGCAGCGGCGGCCGCGGCGCGCGTTCCGGGCGGCGCGGGACTGGGCACGGCGCTCCGCGACGGCGTGTACGTCCGGTTCCTGCTGCTCTGTGTGTTGTTGACCCTGCTCCCCCACCAGAGCTTCGTGGCGCTCTCGGCGTGGATGGCTTCCCAGGGCCACAGCCCCGCCACCTTCGGGTCGGTCATCGCGCTCAACGGCGTGCTCATCGTGCTCGTGCAGCCCTGGATCGTGGAGGCGGTGGGGCGGCGGGACGTGCCGCGGGTGTTCATGGTGGCGTCGGTGCTGTACGGCGTGGGGTTCATGCTGCACGGGGTCAGCCCGCTGGTGGCGGTGCACGCGCTGGCCATCGCCACCTGGACCATGGGCGAGATCCTGGTGGCGCCGGTGCAATCCGGGGTGGCGGCCACCCTGGCGCCGCCCGAGGCGCGCGGGCGGTACCAGGGGCTGATGGGCACCAGCTTCTCCACGGCGGGGATGATCGCGCCGCTGGTCGGAGCGGCGGTCATGGACCGATTCGGCGGCCGGGTGCTGTGGTTCGGGTGCCTGGGCCTGGGCTTGGTGTGCGCGGCGGGGATGGCGTGGATGGGGCCGCGGTTGCGGGAGAGGTTGAGGGGGGGGCTCGGGTAGGGGCGGGGACGACGGTGGTTTGTATCGATCGGCCCGCGGTCGGCGCTACCCTCGCCGCCGGACAACACCAGCCCGGCCAATACGGCGAGCGCGAACCTGCTCCCGGGCCCCCTGGCGTCGACGCTGCATCCGCAGGAGGTGTCTGCCGCGACTGTCTGGGTAGCACGGGTTCGGGACGATGCCGACGGCGGAGGCCTCCGTGCTACTGCCGGAGACTGGCCCGGTCAATCACGCGTCCGAACCCACTGCGATCTTCAACGCCCGATGGACCCGATCAGGCTCCACGTCACGTGGCACCCCGTGGCGGCGTCTCAGCGCACCGGCGTCGCGTCGCTCGCGAACGCGGCTTCGCCGTATGCGTCGAGGAGGGCGACGAGCGCGTCGAGCTGCGCCCGCGTCGCCGGGTCCGCCGCGTGCGTCGCCAGTTGTTGCAGATCGTCGCCCCACCCACCAAGCTCCATCCCGAGCGTCCACGGGTGGCCGGGCGACACCGCCCAAGGGCCGCGGGGGCAGGGACGTGCGATCCCCGTGGCGGCCTCCACGCGCGCGCTGAGCGCATCGAGTCGTGCTTCCGTCGTGGCGTCCATCGTCCGGGCAATGGGCGTGATCTGGGCTATCGAGTAGGCCATGTCGGCGACGGGATCGCCGGCCCTGCGCAGGCTGGCGAGGTCGGGGATTGCGGCTGGCGTGCGGCCGTAGAGCACGTCATCGGGGCCGGGCCGCGTGACCTGGACATGGAGCGCGTCGAGCGTCGCGATGTGGAGCGCGAGCGCGTCGCGGAGCGCCTCCAGCTCCTTCCGTCCCGCCGGGTCGAGGGCCGCGGGTGAAAGCGCGTCGAGCGCGTCGCGCACGACGTGAGGGAGGAGCATCGCCGCCCGGGTGTAGGGACAGTTGGACGTGAGGAAACGAAGCGCCACCGATGCCTCGTCGCGGTTGGCCGGCGGGAGCGCCGCGATGCGATCTGCGGCCTCGCGGATGGACGGGCGCGTGGCCCCAGCGTCGGCCTGTTCCCGGTCGCCGCTCGCGACCCGGGCGCCCGGAGCAGGGGGCGCGGCCATTGCGGGCGGGACCACCAGGATGGGCAGCAGGAGCAACAGGACGAGCGGGGGCATCGGGTTCATGGGTTCGGCTCGGGCGTGCATGTGAGGGCAGTGGGCGGATGGGACCAGGTGGGCACGGCGCCGACGGTCGAGGCGACACCGGCGCCGAGCGCGAGCGCCAGCGTCAGGACCCATACGCGACGGGGGCTCCGCGATCGGGATTGGAGCACCGCTTGGACGCGACTTGCCACGAGCGACGACCCGGCACCGAGGGCCCCTCGATGGGAGGCTTGGGACGTGAGGGAAACGAGCAGGGCTGCGTAGTCGCTGGGTCGCACGCCCTGGGCGAGCGCCGCGTCGTCCGCCGCGTGCTCCGCCTCGCGTGCGAGTGCCCGGTGCGCGAGCCATGCCAGCGGGTGGAACCAGAACAGAACGCAGACGGCCCACGCGCCGATGTGGACGGCCCAATCTCGGCGCGCGACGTGGGCACGTTCGTGGGCGAGCGCGGCCCGAAGTCGGACCGGGTCCCACCCGGCCGCCGCGGAGGGCAGGAGGATGACGGGCCGAGCGAGCCCCCATGTCAGCGGGCCTGGGAGATCGTCGCTATAGAACAATCCTCTGGTATGCGGGTCGGGGCGCGCCGCGCGTCGCAAGCGCGTGAGCGCGACCAACCCGCGCACGAGGGGCAGGCTGGAGAGCACGGCCCCGAGCAGCCAGATCCGCGCCAGCCACGGCGCATCGAGCGCAACCGCGGACCCGCGCTCGGCCGCGAAGACCACCAGCAACGGGATGGTCGCGAAGGTTGCCGCCCAGACCGCGTGTCGTTGTGCAGCCGAGCCCTCCCGCAACACGTGCGAGGCAACCCCGCCGACCACGAACAACGCGGTCGCCTTCAACCCGGCGTCGGCGATCAGGCCCGCAGCGAACGAGAACGGCTCGGCGCCGCTCACCTACCCTCCAGCCGGGCGCGCGCGACCGCGTCCTCCAGGGCGTGGAGTTCCTCGGGCGTGAGCGCGGCCTCGGACATGAGCGCGAGCGCGGCCTCCGCGGCCGAGCCACCGAAGAAGGTGGACACGATCTGCCGCAACGCCGACACGCGGGCCTCCTCCGCGGGAGTCGTGGCCGCGTACAGGTAGCGCCGGCCCTCATGGCGGTAGGTCAGGTGCCCCTTCTCCGTGAGGGTGCCCATCAAGGCGCGCACCGCCGAGTAGCTGGGTGCATCGGACAAGCGGTCGTGGACCTCGCTGACGGAGGCCTCGTCCAGTCGGTAGACGATGTCCATGACCTGACGCTCGCGGCGGGAGAGCGGATCGTTCATGCTGGAAAAGTAGCATGTGCTGAAAACAAAGCAAGCGGTCCACCCGGGTCGGTGACCCCCGCCGTCGCAACGAGATGTCAAAGGCCGCGAACGGCCTCGCGGCGCCCGTCGCCGCTACCCGCGTCCGGAACCGCGGCATCCGCGCGCCGCCGTGACGTGGGAACCGTTGACGCGTGCACTCGGTCGTCGGGACCGCGACGCGCAGATGGTCCTCAACCACAAGGCCGCGTTCGGGTCAGATTGGCAGCGCCGTCTCCGCACCGGAACTGGAGAACCACCGCACCTCTGCGGCGCGGACGCTCCCTCGCAACGCATCCTCCGGCCCCAGTGCGAGCGAGACTCGGGCCGGCGAAGGAGGGACGGACACGACCCATCGATCCGGGTACACGGCAGAGCGCACCAGCGCAAGGCGCAGAGAGTTGCGTCCCTCGTCCCAAGTGCAAGCGATCTCTGCACCACCTGAGCACGGGTGTGCGCCGACAGCCATCGCTGGGGCCCAGTGCTGGATGCCACAGACGATGACGTTCGCAAGTTCGTCGGCCGTCTGGATTTCGGAACGGAACTCGACGCGTGCTGGTGGGTCGAACACCGCCTTCTCGTGACCTCCGTCAACGCTTGCCCCACAACCGGCCCGCTCGAG
>JAYVAS010000048.1:0-4104 GCA_043750895.1 Pseudomonadota bacterium | reverse complement strand
TCGGGGAGGGCAAGCTCGCCGAGCTGGCCGCCTGGACCGGCGGGGACGGCACGGTGTCGCACGGGCCGGCGCGGGTGGTGAACAAGGCCCGGACGAAGTGGGAAGCGGCGTCCGAGGCGCGCGAGGCGGGGCCGGAGAGCGCTGAGGAGGAGGGGGACGAGGAGGTGCACGCCGCGACGATCCCGTTGGACGGCGTCGCGCGGGGGCGGAAGGCGGACCTGATCGTGGTCGACCACGACCTCTCGCCCAGCCAGGCCCGCAACCTCGGCAAGGCGACGGGGGTGGAGGTGCTCGACCGCACCGGCGTGATCGTAGAGATCTTCCACCGTCACGCGCAGAGCCGCGAGGCGCGGCTGCAGGTCGAGATCGCGCGGCTGAACTACCTCGTGCCGCGGCTCCGGGCGTCGGGCGGCGGCGAGCGTCAGCGGGGCGGGATCGGCGGGAAGGGCGCGGGCGAGAGCGCGCTCGAGCTCGATCGGCGCAAGGTGCGGGACCGGGTCGCGCAGCTCCGGGGCGAGCTGGCGGCCATCGAGAAGGAGCAGGGCACGCGCCGGGCGCGCCGCACCGATCAGCTGCGGGTGGCGCTGGTCGGCTACACCAACGCGGGCAAGAGCTCGCTGATGCGCGCCCTGACGGGGAGCGACGTGCTCGTCGCCGACAAGCTGTTCGCCACCCTCGACACCACCGTCCGGGCGCTCCATCCCGAGACCGTGCCCAAGGTGCTGGTGTCGGACACCGTCGGCTTCATCAAGAAGCTCCCCCACGACCTCGTCGCCAGCTTCCGCAGCACGCTCGACGAGGCGCTCGAGGCGTCGCTCCTCCTGCTGGTGGTGGATGCCAGCGACCCGACCTTCCGCCCCCAGCTCGAGGTGACGCGCGGCGTGTTGGCCGAGATCGGCGCGTCGGAGGTTCCGTACCGTCTGGTGCTCAACAAGATCGACCGGGTCGCGCCCGACGACCGGGCCGCCCTCGCCGTCGAGTTCCCCGACGCGATCCAACTCTCGGCCAAGGACGCCGGCGATGTCGCCGCGTTGCGCGACACCCTGGTGGCGTGGTTCGACCGCGACCTCGTCGAGGCCGAGCTGTTCGTCCCGTGGGCGCGGGCGGCGCTGCTGGGGGAGATCCACGCCGGGGGGCGGGTGCTCTCGGAGCGCCACGAGGGGGATGGCGTCTACCTCCGGGTGCGCGGTCGGTCGGCGGACGTGGCACGGCTCAAGGGGCGGGTGGGCTGAGGCCCCCGTCCCGGTCAGACGCGTGGCGCGCGGGCATCCACGGACGTACCGCGGCCGTCAGGGATCCTGCGGATCTTCGGGGGCTTCCATCGGGACGCCGCCGAAGCCGGGCGGTTTCACGTGGAACGTGGCGTACAGCATCGCCGAGGCCACCACCAGGGAGATCATGGCCAGGCCCACGCGACCGACCACGGCCCATGGAGACAGCGGCAAGCGCTGGCGGGCCTGGCTCGCGAGCGTCACCCGGGCAACGGACGTCGGGCGGGGAGGATCAGTCTCCGAGCGCAGGTCCGCGGACATGGGCGTCGGCGGGGGCTGCCACGGGCGGGTGTTCCCGGTGGCCATGGCGGGGGGGGTGACCGTGACGCCGGGGATCTCCTCATGCGCGGGACGGAACGGGCTGCCCACTGGGACCCGCGGGGTGGTCGGCAGACGCGGCTGACCGCCGAACGAGGCCGACGGCGGGCGGGGGAGTCCCACGCCGGGCGACGAGGGAGGGTCCCCCGGTTCGAGGGGGCCGGCCGACGACGCAGCCGACCACACCCCGCGCGGCACCGGAGCCTGCGGCGGTGGCGGCGGCGCAGACGGCATCAGCGGCACGGGGCCCAGGGGCGGCGCCGCGTCGTCTGGCGCGGCGTCCACCGGGAGCGGCTCCAGCCCGCCGAGGTCCAAGGTCGGCAGCGACACCGGAGCCGGCCCACGGGGCGGCGCGGGGCCAGCCGGCGGGGCTTGCGGCTGTGGGGGCGCCGCCGGGGCGCTGGGGGCCGCAGGGTGGGCGCTCAAGCGCGCGGTGGTGGTGGGAGCCGCCGGCGTCGGCGTCGTGCGCGGCGGAACCACCACCGCCAGAGCGGGCCGCATGGGGACCGCCGCCGGAGCGGGCCGCATGGGGACCGCCGCCGGAGCCGGCCGCACGGGGACCGCCGCCGGAGCCGGCCGTGGGGGGACCACCGCCGCCGGTCCGGGTCGCGTCACCGTCCGAATCGGCTGCGGGGGGGCCTGAACGTCGGTCACCGCGTCTTCGACCCACGGATGCTGCCCCCCGTCGCTGGGTCCGAGCATGACCGGCCGCGGCGCGGCCGACTCCAGGGGGCCATCGCCATAGTCCACCTTCGTAGGCGGCTCGTCGTCGAACTCCTGGGTGGATGCCGACGCCGGCGCGTCGGGAGCATCGACCACCCGCATCCGAGACGCGTTCCGCCGATCCGATGCGGAGAGCGCCGCCGCGGGGGCCGGGATGCCGGCCGTTCCGCGCCGTCGCGCCGCCATCCGGGTCCGCGCGAGCTCGCGGCGGATTTCGGTCTCGTGCACCAGGAGGAACACCGCGTCGAGCGCGTACAGCGTGTCCGCCGTGTGGGCCTCGGCCCACCGCCGCCGCTCTCGGAGTCGGTCCTCGACCACAGAATCCGGGGCGTCCGGCGACACCATCAGGTAGCCCCAGAGGTCGGGAACCTGATTGTTTTCGAGGAAACGACCCAGCTCGGCGCGAAAGTCAGCCATGGATGCGTCGCATGCTATCCCCAGCCGCGCGAGCCGTCAGTCCGATGCGGTGCAGGTGCGGTTTCTGCCCCGGTGCTTCGCCCGATACAAAGCGCGGTCCGCGGAGCCCACAAAGGCGTGGATGTCGGGGTGGCCGTCGGTGAGGGTCGCTACGCCGACGCTCACCGTCACCCGAAGGGCGCCGCTGGGATCGGGGACGGAGAGCGCCTCGACGGCCTCGCGCACCCGCTCGGCGGTGAGGAAGGCCCCCTCCAACCCCGTCTCGGGCAGGAGCACGGCCAGCTCTTCGCCCCCGTACCTTCCGGCGATGTCACAGCTCCGGACCACCCCCTTGATCCGTCGCCCGACCTCCGCCAGGACGCGATCGCCGGCCACGTGCCCATAGCGGTCGTTGACCGCCTTGAAGAAGTCGATGTCCACCATGACCAGGCCTACGGGGCGGCGATAGCGCCGCGCCCGCTCGAACTCGAGGGCCACCTGGTGGTCGAAGGCACCCCGGTTGAGAAGTCCGGTCAACGCGTCCTGGGTCGCGAGTGCCAGCAACTCCCGCTCGGCGGCGAGCTCCTCGTCGTCACGGTGCATGAGCTTGAACACCGTGTTCCCGATCTGCACCCGGGAGTGGTCCCCGAGGGCGCAGGGACCGTCGATCACCACGTCGTTCACGAGGGTCCCGTTCAACGAGCCGAGGTCTTCGATCTCCAGGTCCAGCTTGCCTGCCTTCGCACCCCGACGCCTCCGAATCACGGCGTGCCGCCGCGAGGCCGCCACGTCCGCGGGAATGCCGACGTGGCAGGTCGGGTCCCGCCCGATGACCAGCTCCCGCCCGTCCAGCTCCCACATTCCCCGACGCCCCGGGCCCACCACGATCAGCACCGCCCGCTTCGTGGGCGGCACGGGGACCACCGGACGATGCGTAATCTCGGTGTCTTCCGCGACCGCGGGCTGGATGTGCGCGAGGGAAGCCATACCGTACCTCACAAATTCCTTTCGGACTCTGGAGATTCGACTTGAGTCTGAAGTACATCTATTCGATGACGGGTGCGTCATAACTGACGTACGCATCATAACACAAGGTTGTACCTTGCGTTTGCGGATTCGGTGTCGTAGGCTGGACCATCGAGAGCGTACGCGCCATGGGAAACATCCTCGCCATCGGAATGGACGTCGGGTCCACCACCGTCAAGGCTGTCGTCATCGATCCGGCGGACCTGTCCATCCGCTGGTCTGACTACCAGCGTCACGAGACTCGTCAGCCCGAGAAGGTGCTCGAGTTCCTGGTTCGGATCGGGAACGCCTTCCCGGACGCCACCTTCAAGGTATTCCTCACCGGGTCGGGCGCGAGCCCCCTCTGCGAGCCCGTGGGCGGTCGCTTCGT
>JAYVAS010000047.1:0-4748 GCA_043750895.1 Pseudomonadota bacterium | reverse complement strand
CCTCGCCGGACCCCGCCTCCGGCGACCCACGCCGTCCGCCCCAGCGACCGCACGCGCTCACCAGGGTGCCAGCGAGCGACACGAAGGTATCGGTCCAGCGGTGACCTCACCCCGGGACGCTGGTGGGCCGACGCCCCAGGCCCCCGCCGCGACGCCGAAGCCACCCCTCGCCCCGAGACCCCCCGCCCGCGTCGCCCCACGCGACGCCGGTGGCGCGCTCGGAGGGCGTCGAGTCGGCCCTGATCACCACCGTCCTGGCCATCGTGTACATCCTCGTGGTGGTGTTCGGAGTGCGGCCGCTCCTTCAGCGCCTCGGCCCGAGACAGGGTCAGGCGATCTCCGCCGAGACCGTCGCCATCGCCTTCCTCCTGGTGCTGGCGTCCGCCACCCTCACCGAGGCCATCGGGATCCACGCCCTCTTCGGGGGCTTCCTGCTCGGCGCGGTCATGCCCCGCGGCGGCGGGCTCACCCAGGCCATCACGGAGAAGCTCGAGGACTTCGTCACCATCGTGCTCCTCCCGCTGTTCTTCGCCTACAGCGGCCTGCGCACCCGGATCGGGCTCCTCGAGGGCGTCGAGGACTGGCTCGTGTGCGGGGTCATCATCCTCGTGGCCTGCCTCGGGAAGTTCGGGGGCAGCGCGCTCGCCGCCCGGCTGGTGGGCATGGGCTGGCGCGAGGCGGGCGCCATCGGCGTGCTCATGAACACCCGGGGCCTGATGGAGCTCATCGTGCTCAACGTCGGGCTCGACCTTGGGGTGCTCTCCCCGCGGTTGTTCACGATGATGGTCATCATGGCGTTGGTCACCACCTGGATGACCTCCCCCATCCTCGAGCGTTTCTACCCACGCCGGCTGATGCTCCAGAACCTGCCGACGGACGTGCCGCCCACCGCCCCCGCGCCCGCCCCCACGCTGGTCTGCATCTCGGACCCGGCGCTCGTCCCTGCCCTCGCGGCCATCGGACATCGGCTCGTGGCCCCGGGGGAGGCGCTCCTGGCGCTCCATGCGATCCGCTCCGACCGGCCTTCGGTCTACCTCGGACAGTCCGCCGAGCGGCCGGACCGGGCGCCGCTCGACCTCCTCCAGGAGCGGGCCGACGCGCTCGGCGTCACCCTCCGACCGCTGTCGTTCGTCGCGGAAGACCCCGCCCGCGACATCGTGCGGGTGGCCGAAGCCAAGTCGGTGGGCCTCATCGTCCTGGGCGGGCACCGGCCGCTCCTCGCCGAGGGCGAGCTGGCCGGGGTGGTGGGGCGCGTACTCGCGGAGGCGAAGGCGGACGTCGCGGTGGTGGTCGACCGGGGCCTGCGCGAAGTGTGCGGGATGGTCGTCACGGGAGACGACGCCGCAGTGCGGAGCGTGGCCGGGCGACTCGCGGCCGCCGGGGTCGCCGTCGCGGCATCGGCCGGCCCCGACGTGGTCCTGGTCGCCCCCATCGGGACCCCGGTGCCCGACGGGGTGACGGCCCTGCTGGTGCGGGCACGGCGTACCTGATGGTGTTCGGCTCGGTCCTGCGGCTCCTGCGGGTGGACGCCGGGAGCACGCTGCGCGGCCTGGCGGCGACGGTGGGCGTGTCGAGCGCCTACCTCTCGAGGGTCGAGAACGGGCACGACCCGGCGCCAACCCCCGATCGCCTCGTCGCGATCGCGCACGCCATCGGCGTGTCGCCCCAGCTCCTCGTCGAGTTGGCCGAGCGGCGGTCGGCCGCTACCTCGCCGACGTCCCCGCCGCGAACCGGCTGTTCCTCGAGATTACCCGGCGCCGCCTGAGCGCCTCGCAGGTCGCGCGGGTGCTCAGCTTCGTGGAGATGGAGTTCCCCGAGGCGCCCCGCGTCCGCCGCCCGGCCGTGATGTCCCTTCACGGACTCCTCGCGCCTACGCGAGTCCTTCTCGGGGTGCGCGCCTCGGCGCTCGACGACGTGTTGGACCTCGCCGCCAGCCGGCTCGCCCCCGTGTGGCCCGGCACCTCGGCCGCCGCGCTCGCCGCCGCCCTGCGGGCCCGCGAGGCGTCGGCGTCCACCGCCGAGGGCGCCGGGTTGGCGATCCCCCACACGGCGCACCCCGGCGCCCCGACCTCGGCGGCGCTGCTCACCCTGCGCACGCCGCTCGGGGCCGGCCCCGACGGAGCGCCCGTGACCACGGTGCTCGTCCTCGCCGGGGTCGGCGCGGGCGGCCTGCCGCTCGTCGCCCGCGCCGCGGCGCTCGCCCGGGGTGACCTGTGCCAACGCCTCGAACGTGCGACGACGGTCGAGGAGGCGCTCGGCGCTTTCCAGTCGGCCGAACGGTGGAGCGGCGGAGACGAGCTTGGTTGATCCCGACTCGGAGATCCCGCGCACCGCTGCGCGGCTTCGCGCGGGACGCCCGGGGGGGGTACACGATAGACCCCCCGCATGGGTCTCCTCCGTAAGCTGGCCAAGCGCGCCGTCGAAACCATCGTCGGCACCGACACGGGTGGCAAGGCCGCCCCCACGCCCCCCCCGCCCAACCGCAGTGGCGCCGCCCACGCCGACCCGCCGTCGGCGCCGGCCGCCCCCAAACCGGCCCCGGCGGCCGCCGTCCCCCCCAAAGCCGCTGCGCCCAAAGCCGACGCCCCCAAGCCCCCGCCGCGAGCCACGGCCGCCCGCGCCGGCGGCACGCCCAGCGCCGAGAAGCTTGCGACCATCGAGGCCAGCGCCCAGGAGGTCAAGGAGCGGATCGAGGCCGGCGAGCCGGTCCTCCTCCTGGACGTCCGCGAGCCCTTCGAGACGGCGGGCGGCATCGTCCCCGGCGCCCGCCTGATCCCCCTGGGGCAGCTCGCCCAGCGATGGAAGGAGGTCGCCGACGCCAACGAGGTGGTCTGCTACTGCGCCGCCGGCGTCCGTTCCCTCCAGGCGGCCCAGCTGCTGCGCGACAACGGCGTCTTCAACGCCACCAGCCTCGTCGGCGGGATCAGCGAATGGATGGCCATCGGCGGCAGCGTGGTCCGCCCGGGCTGAGCGACGGCGATCAGTACGCGGTGAGCGTCACCGAGCCGGTGTTGTCGGTCTCGTCCGACTCCCGGATGAGGTTGTTCGCGTCGGCGAGGGAGCTCAGGACCGTGTCCCCCACGACGGACGGGGCGACGTTCAGGACGAGATCCACACAGGCGCCCGGACGCACCGTCACCATGCAGTAGAGGTAGGTACCGGTGCTGTACCGCACCGCGCGGCACGACCCGCCCCGTGGCTGGCGCGCGATGGAGTAGGACATGCCGGTGGGGACGAGGGTGCTGAGGTAGGCGTTGCCGGCCGTTCCGGTGCCCGTGTTGCACATCTGGGCGTCATACTAGGCGTAGTCGCCCACCGCGACCGAGGCCGGCGTGACGGACGCGGCGCCGACCAGGTTGGGGGGTGCCGCGAAGGCGGGCGCGGTGAAGAAGGCGGTGCCGAGGACGAGGGAGGCGAGGGCCCGGGAGGAGAAGTTCATGGGTGACTCCGTTCGGGGGAAATCCCGATGCTCAGAAGCTAGGCGCGCGGGCCGGGACCGCGTCATCCGGGGCGTCCGCCTGACGGCCGACGCCGGTCTCCACCGGTTCCTCACACACGGCCCCCCCTCCACCCGGGTTACCCTGTGCCGGTGAAACCGTACCGCGACCGGCTTCTCCGCAGAGGCGACTACGTCCACGGGAGCTTCGTAAAGCCTGAACAGGTCGATGGCTACATCAACGCCGTCAACCCGGGGGACCGCGGCGACGTCATCGGGCGCTTCCCGTTCTCCACCCCGAACCTCGAAGATGCCATCGGCTTCGCCCAGCTGGGTGCGCTGGCCTGGCGCCGGTACCCGTTGATGGAGCGGGCCGCCGCGGTGCGCCGGTTCCGCGAGCAGCTGGTGAACGCCCAGGAGTCGCTCTCCCGCCTGATCACGCGCGAGAACGGGAAGCCGCTCTGGGAGGCCCGCCAGGAGGTCGCCTCCACCATCCGCGCGATCGACCTCTACCTGGACGACGGCCTCGGCCTCATCGCCCCCCGCCTGATCGAGGACATCGCTGCGCGCACCGACTACCTCCCGCGCGGCGTGGTGGGGATCGTCGCCCCCTACAACCTCCCCGCCCTGCTCGGCGCCAGCATGGCCGCCGCCGCGATCCTGGGCGGCAACTCGGTGGTGATGAAGCCGAGCAAGTTCACCCCCGGGACCGGTCAGGCCCTGGCCGAGCTCTGGGACAAGTGCAAGCTGCCCCGCGGCGTCTACAACATGGTCCAGGGCTCGGGCGGGGTGATCGGACAGCGCCTCGTGGCCCACCCGGCCCTGGACGCGATGCTCTTCGCGGGCAGCTACGAGAGCGCGCGGGAAGTGCGCCGCGCCACCGCCGACCGCCCGGAGCTCCCCGCCCTCTACCAGTGCGGTGGCAAGGGCATCGCCATCGTCCTCGACGACGCCGAGATCGACCGCGCCGTGTACGAGGTGATCGTCGGCGCCTGCCTCACCTGCGGCCAGCGGCACAACAGCACCGCGCGCGTGCTCGTCACCCGCGGGGTCCACGACCGCTTCGTCGCCGAGCTGGTCCGTCGCCTCCGGCGCCTCACCGTGGGCTGGGGCCTCGACGCCGACACCTTCATGGGCCCGCTCATCTCCGAGAACTTCCGCACCCGCTTCCGGCGGTACGGCCGCGCCCTGACCCAGGCGGGACACACCGCCCTGATGGAGGCCGACTCGGTGGACGTCCCCGGCTGGCGCGGCAACTACGTCCGCCCCGGCGTGTACGCGATGGACTGGAAGCGCCGCGACCCGGCGATGA
>JAYVAS010000046.1:0-8307 GCA_043750895.1 Pseudomonadota bacterium | reverse complement strand
AGGCACCTGTTCTTCACCGGCAAGGGTGGCGTGGGCAAGACCTCGCTCTCCGCCGCCACCGCGCTCGCCCTTGCGGACGCCGGCAAGCGCGTCCTGCTGGTGAGCACCGACGCCGCCTCGAACCTGGACGAGATGCTCGGCATCCCGCTCCGCAACACGCCGGTTCCGGTGCCCGGCGCTCCCGGCCTGTCCGTCCTCAACATCGACCCCGACATCGCCGCCGAGGCCTACCGCCAGCGGGTCCTCGCGCAGATGGAGGCCGGGAGCACCGAGTCCGAGCGCTCCACGGTCCGCGAACAGCTCTCGGGTGCGTGCACCACCGAGATCGCGGCGTTCGACGAGTTCACCGCGCTGCTCGCGGGCGACGCCTCCGCGTACGACCACATCGTCTTCGACACCGCGCCCACCGGGCACACCATGCGCCTTCTGAGCCTGCCGAAGGCGTGGACCGGGTTCCTCGCCGGAAACGACCGTGGCGCCTCGTGCCTCGGGCCGCACTCCGGCCTCAAGATGCAGGAGACGCGCTTCCAGGCCGCGATGGCCGCGCTGACGGACGCCACCCAGACGACGGTGGTGCTGGTCGCGCGTCCCGACGCCAGCACGCTGGACGAAGCAGGCCGCACGGCGGTCGAGCTGAGCGCGCTCGGCCTCACGAACCAGCGCCTTGCCGTCAACGGCGTGTTCCACGCCAGCCTGCGTGACGACGTCGTCGCCGGCGCGATCGAGGCGCAGGGCCGAGCGGCGCTGGAGACGATGCCGGCGTCCCTGCGCGACCTGCCGCGCGACGAGGTGCCGCTGCGTCCGTTCGACACCGTCGGACTCGCCGCGTTGCGTGCGCTGCTCATCGGTCACGGCGCAGAACCGCCCTCCGCCTCCGCCTCCGCCGGGGAGGAGGTCGTCACCGTGGAGGGCCTCGCCGCGCTGACGGACGCGCTCGCGGCGGCCGGTCACGGCCTGATCATGGTGATGGGGAAGGGCGGCGTGGGGAAGACCACCGTCGCTGCGGCGCTGGCGCTCGGCCTCGTGCGTCGGGGCCACGCCGTCCACCTCACCACGACCGACCCCGCCGCGCACGTGCAGGCCGCGCTCAACGGCACGGTGGCCGGCCTTCGTGTCGACCGCATCGATCCGAAGGTCGAGACCGAGCGGTACATCGCCAAGATCATGGCCGCGCGCGGCCGCGACCTCGACGAAGCCGAGAAGGCGCTGCTGTTGGAGGATCTCCAGTCGCCTTGTACCGAGGAGGTGGCCGTCTTCCACGCGTTCTCGCACGTGGTGAGCGAGGCGCGGAGCGCGTTCGTGGTGCTCGACACCGCGCCGACCGGCCACTCGCTGCTCCTGATGGACGCCACGGGGGCCTACCACCGGCAGATGATGAGCAGCTTCGATCGCAGCAAGGTCAAGGGCGTGGTCACGCCTCTCATGCGGCTCCAGGACCCTGCCTACACCGAGGTGATCATCGTCACCCTGCCCGAGGTGACGCCCGTCTCCCAGGCCTCCGCACTCCAGGACGACCTGCGCCGGGCCGGCGTCGAGCCGATGGCGTGGGTGCTCAACAAGAGCCTCGTCGCGGCGGGGACGCGTGATCCGCTCCTCGGGGCGCGGCTGGCGGGGGAGCGGCGGCAGATGGCGCGGATCGCCGACGGGCTGGCGAAGCGCGTGTTCACGGTGCCGTGGCTGGTCGAGGCGCCCGTGGGGGTGGTGGCGCTGGGGCGGCTGGTCTAAGGTCGGGCGACCGAGTCGGCGCTGCGAGCCCGGCCGCGGTGAGGACGCCACCGGGTCGACGTGGGGTCGGTTCGGGTCGACGGTCGCGCCTCGGTGTGGTTCGGCGCTGTTTGTCCGGTCGCCGCTGCCAAGTGCGCCTCCGTCGCGGCCGCCTCTGCGCGCGGGTCGGGCGCCGGCGTGGCGCCGACACTTCGTCTGGCTGGGAAGCAGGCGGGGAAAACCAAGAACCCCCCGCCATTTCTGACGGGGGGTTCAAGATGGCGGAGCGGACGGGACTCGAACCCGCGGCCTCCGGCGTGACAGGCCGGCGTTATAACCAACTTAACTACCACTCCACGAAACCTTCGGTGGTGGGCGGAACAGGGCTCGAACCTGCGACCCGTGCCTTGTAAGGGCACTGCTCTTCCGACTGAGCTATCCGCCCAAGCAGAGCACCCGCCCAGTATGGTGGGGGCTCCAAGCTGTCAAGACGGCATGCCCTCCACCGGCGCCGGACGGCCGGAGTCCTCTTCTTCCGGGCGTGCATCGTGGAAGATCTCTTCGCGGCTGCTCACCGCGAGGGACCGCTCCAACACCTGATCCATGTGGTCCACCGGCACGACCTCCAGGACGGCGAGGACGGCTTTTGGTACGTCTCGAAGGTCTTTTTCGTTGTCCCGCGGGATGAGCACGAGCCGCACGCCGGCCGCGGAGGCCGCGAGCAATTTTTCTTTCAGACCGCCGATCGGGCGAACGTCGCCGCGGAGGGTGATCTCCCCCGTCATGGCGACGTCCCGGCGCACGCTGATGCCGCACACGGCGCTGACCACCGCGGTGCACAGGGTGATGCCGGCGCTCGGACCGTCGACCCCCCACAGCTCAGGAACGTGCACGTGGACGTCCAGCTTCTGCCAGAAGTCCCGCGCCAGGCCCAGGCGCTCCGCGCGCGAGCGCATGTAGGTGATGGCCGCCTCGCAGCTCTCGCGGAACACCGCGCCGAGCTGCCCCGTCATCGTGACCTTCCCCGTCCCGGGCACCACGGCGGCCTCGATGGGGACCATCACCCCGCCGTTCTGGGTCCACGCCAGACCGTTGACGAAGCCCTGCTGATCGCGAGACTGGATGCGCCCCGACCGGTGACGCGGCACGCCCAGCAGCTTCTCGACCCGCCGCGCGTCTACGCGCAGCGGCACCCCGGACGGCTTCGTGACCACGCGCCGTGCCACCTTCCGACACACCGCCGAGATCTCCCGCTCGAGGTTTCGGACGCCGGCCTCACGCGTGTACTCCTGGATCACCCGTACGACCGCCTCCCGTGAGATGGCGAGGTGCCCCGGCTTGAGGCCGTTGGCCTCCATCTGCTTGGGGATGAGGTACCGACGGGCGATCGCGAGCTTCTCGGGCTCGGTGTAGCCGGCGAGCCGCACCACCTCGAGCCGGTCCTGCAGGGCGCTGGGGATGTTCTGCAGGTTGTTGGCCGTGCAGATGAACATCACCTGGGAGAGGTCGTAGTCGAGGTCGAGATAGTGGTCGTTGAACGCACGGTTCTGCTCCGGGTCGAGCACCTCCAGCATGGCGGAGGCCGGATCGCCGCGGAAGTCCGCGTTCATCTTGTCGATCTCGTCGAGGAGGAACACCGGGTTGGCCGACCCGGCCTTGCGGATCCCGTGGATGATCTTCCCGGGCATCGCCCCGATGTAGGTGCGCCGGTGGCCCCGAATCTCGGCTTCGTCCCGCACACCACCGAGGGCGACGCGGATGAAGTTGCGCCCCGTCGCGCGGGCGATGGACTTCGCCAGCGACGTCTTGCCCACGCCGGGCGGCCCGACCAGGCACAGGATGGGACCGCTCATCTTGCCCGTGAGCGCGACCACGGCGAGGTACTCGAGGACCCGGGACTTCACCTTGCCGAGGCCGAAGTGGTCGGCGTTGAGCACGTCGGTGGCGGTGGCGAGGTCGACCTTGTCCTCCGTGGCGTGCTGCCACGGCATCGACACGATCCAGTCGATGTAGTTGCGCACCACCGCGGCCTCGGCCGACATTGGATTCATGAGCTTGAGCTTGCGTAGTTCGCGCGCGACCCGCTCCTGCGCCTCGATGGACAGCGTCTTCTCGGCGATCCGCGCCTCGATCTCCTGAAGCTCCGCCCGAAACTCGTCCTTCTCACCCAGCTCGCGCTGGATGGCCTGCATCTGCTCGTTGAGGTACTGCTCCTTCTGGGAGCGCTCCATCTGCTTCTGGACGCGGCTCTTGATCTTCCGTTCAACCTGGAGGATCTCGATCTCCCCCTGCAGGAGGACGACCAGCTTCTCCAGCCGCTGCACCGGGTCCTCGCACTCGAGGAGGTCCTGCGCCTGCTCCGGCTTCACGGCGACGTGCCGCCCCACGGTGTCCGCGAGGACGCCAGCCTCCTCGATCGCGGCGACCGCCTGAATCACCTCGGGCGAGATGCCGCGCTGGACGCGGGCGTACCCCTCGAAGAGCTGACGCACCGACCGAATCAGGCCATCCACTTCGGGACCGGACACCCCGGGCTCGTTGACCTCTTCGACGTCCGCACGCATGCAGCCGTCCTCGGTGTCGAAGCGAACCACCCGCCCCCGCTTCTTTCCATTCACGAGGACCTTGAGCTTCCCGTCCGGCAAGCGCATCACCTGATGGACCACCGCGATGGTCCCCACCGGGTAGACGTCCCGCTCGGTCGGATCCGACGCCGTCGGCTCCCGCTGGGTGACGAGGAAGATCTCCTTCTCCCCCTTCATCGCTTCGTTCAGCGCGGTGATCGACTTCTCCCGACCGACGATGAAGCTGACCGAGCTGTGGGGGAACACCACCAACTCCCGCAGCGGAAGGAGCGGGAGCTTCCGCCCCGGTCCCGTCGCCGACGGAGGACGTCGCTCCCGGAAGAACATCAGGCACTCTCCGCGGGACCGATCCGGTCGTTCTCGTACACGAGGATGGGGTCCTTCTTCCGGGCGACGACCTCGTCGGTCACCACGCACTCCCGCACGTTGCTCTTCCCGGGCAGCTCGTACATCACGTCGAGCATCAGCTCTTCGAGGATCGCGCGGAGCCCGCGGGCCCCCGTCTTCCGCTTCAGCGCCTCCCCGGCGATCGCCCGGAGCGCCGAGTCCGTGAACTTCAACGAGACGTTCTCCATCTCGAAGAGCTTCTGGTACTGCTTGATCACCGCGTTGCGCGGCCGGGTCAGGATGTCGACCAGCACTTCCTCGTTGAGCTCGTCCAGGGTCGCCACGACCGGCAGCCGGCCGACGAACTCGGGGATCATGCCGAACCGGAGGAGATCCTCGGTCTCGCAGAGCGCGAGAAACTGTCCAGGCCGAAGACGGGACTTTTCCTTCACGTTGGCGCCGAAGCCGATGCCGGACTTGTTGATCCGCTGCTCGACGATCTTGTCGAGCCCGACGAAGGCACCCCCGCAGATGAACAGGATGTTCGAGGTGTCGATCTGGAGGAACTCCTGCTGCGGATGCTTCCGGCCGCCCTTGGGGGGGACGTTGGCGATCGTGCCCTCGATGATCTTGAGGAGCGCCTGCTGCACGCCTTCGCCCGACACGTCGCGGGTGATGGACGGGTTCTCTCCCTTACGCGCCACCTTGTCGATCTCGTCGATGTAGATGATGCCCTTGATCGTGCGCTCGACGTTGTACTCGGCCGCCTGGAACAGGGACAGCACGACGTTCTCGACGTCCTCTCCGACGTAGCCGGCCTCGGTGAGCGAGGTCGCGTCGCAGATGGTGAAGGGGACGTTGAGGAAGCGGGCGAGCGTCTGCGCGAGCAGCGTCTTCCCGGTACCGGTGGGGCCGATGAGCAGGATGTTGCTCTTCTGGAGCTCGACGTCGTCGCGGGCGGCGCGACTGTCGATCCGCTTGTAGTGATTGTGCACGGCGACGGAGAGCACCTTCTTGGCTCGGTCCTGCCCGATCACGTACTCGTCGAGGTGGCGCTTGATCTCGATCGGCTTCGGGACCAGCGCGCGCGTCGCGTAGTAGTCCTCGCGCTCGTACTCCTCGGTGATGATGTCGTTGCAGAGCTCGACACACTCATCACAGATGTAGACGGACGGCCCGGCGATGAGCTTCCGGACGTCCTTCTGCGACTTGCCGCAGAAGGAGCAGGTGAGGTCCTTGTCCCGGGTCTTACGTTGCACTCGGCCTCCGCCGCGGCAGGATGGACACGGAAGCGCGGCCAGCGCCGCGCCCCCGAGAATCAGCGATTCGGGTTGCGGATGACCTCGTCTGCGAGGCCGTACGCGACCGCCTCTTCAGCCGACATGTAGTAGTCGCGCTCGGTGTCCTGGATGATGCGCTCGAGGCTCTGGCCGGTGTGCCGCGCGAGGATCGCGTTGAGCTCGCCCTTGGTGCTGACCAACTGCTTGGCGCGGATCTCGATGTCGGTGACCTGGCCGCCGATCCCGCCCGACCAGGGCTGGTGGATCATGACGCGGGCGTGGGGAAGGATGCGGCGCTTGCCCTTCGTACCCGCGGTGAGGAGCAGCGCGCCCATGGACATCGCGTGCCCGAGGCAGATGGTGCTCACGTCGGGCTTGATGAACTGCATGGTGTCGTAGATCGCCATCCCGGCGATCACCGAGCCCCCGGGGCTGTTGATGTAGAGGAAGATCTCCCGCTCCGGATCCTGCGACTCCAGGTACAGGAGCTGGGCGACGACGATGTTGGCCATCATGTCGTCCACGTCCTGCCCGAGGAAGACGATCCGGTCCTTCAGCAGGTAATCGAAGACCGACCAGGATCGATCCCCGCGGTGGGACGACTCGAGGACGGAGGGTTCACGACGAATGGCTTGAGGGTCAAAACGCATTGGAAGTTCCATCGGCCAGAACGTAACCCCGCTTGACTCGATGCCACCTCCCCGAACGGGTGGGAGGCGCCGGAGAGCCGGAATAGAGCCGCCGGATGTCCAACATCCAGATCACCCGGGACGACGCCGTCCTCATCGTCCGTTTCAACCGCCCCGAGAAGAAGAACGCGTTGACGGCGCAGATGTACGAGGACCTCGTCGCCGCGTTCGACACCGCCCGGGACGACTCTACCGTCCGCGCCGTGCTGCTGACCGGGGTCGGGGGCGTCTTCACCGCCGGCAACGACCTCATGGACTTCGTGTCCAACCCGCCCGATGGTCCGCAGAGCCCGGTGTTCCGGTTCCTGCTCGCCGCCAGCCGGTTCCCCAAGCCGCTGGTCGCCGCGGTGGACGGCGCCGCCGTCGGGCTCGGCACCACCGTCCTCCTGCACTGTGATCTCGTGGTGGCCTCCACCCGAGCGCGCTTCGTGATGCCCTTCGTCCCGCTCGGCATCGTGCCCGAGTTCGCGTCCAGCCTGCTGCTCCCGCTCCGTGTGGGCTGGCAGCGCGCTTGCGAGTGGCTGCTGCTCGGAGAGAGCTTCGATGCCGAAGCCGCCCGGCAGGCGGGAATGGTGAACCGCGTCGTCGCCCCCGAGGAGACGGAGGCGGTGGCGCTTCAGCTCGCCCACGCCGTCGCGTCCCGGCCCCCGGAGGCCGTGCGCCTCTCCAAGCAGCTGATGAAGGCACCGGTGCAGTCCGACATCGACGACGCGCTGGCCCGCGAGGGACAGATCTTCGTGGAGCGGCTGCGCTCGGAGGAGACCATCAACGCGATGACGGCCTTCCTGATGAAGGGTCGCAGCCGCTGACGGGCGCTGGGCACGTCGGCTGCTGACGGGCGCGGAGGTGCAGGCGGCGCCCACCCGCGCAGGGCCCATCGGCCCGGCGCGGCGGTGACTACTCGCTCTTCTTGGCGGCCTTCTTCTTGGGCGCCGGCTCGGCGGCGGGCGCGGCGGCCGCGGGGGCCTCGTCAGCCTTCGCCTTCTTGGCGGCGGCCTTCTTGGGCTTCGCCTCCACCTCGGGCGCGGCGACCGGAGCGGCCTCGACCGCGACAGCTTCCGCCGCCTTGGCCTTCTTGGCCGGCTTCTTGGCCGGAGCCTCGACCACTGCCGCCGGCTCACCGGCCACTGCCGCCGGCTCAGAGTTGCGCACTTCGGCCCGCTCGAGGAGCCAGTCCAGCGTGCGCTCTTCGAGGATGCGGCGCCGGAGCTCGTCCACCGCGTTGTCCTTCGCGAAGTAGCCGCGGATGGCCTCCACGCGCTGACCGCGCATGTCGGCGATCTCCTGGTACTTCGCTTCGAGGTCGGACTCGGTGACCTCGATGCTCTCGACCTTCGCCACCGCCTCGAGGAGGAGGGCGGCGCGCGCCGAGAACCCGGCGCGCTCGCGCAGGTCGGCGATCTGAGCTTCGGAGAACCGGATCGAGCGGGGGTCCCGACCGCGGTAGCTCTGCTGGATCTTGAGCTCTTCGGTGAGGAGCTGGAGGTGCTGCTCGATCATCGCCGGGGGCGGCTCGACCTCGTTGCGGTCGATCAGCGCGCGGAGCAGGTTCACCCGCGCGACGTTGCGCGCGTTGTCGTCCGAGCGCTGCTGCTCGGTCATGCGGAGGGCCGTCTTCATGCCCTCCACGCCGCCTTCGTAGCCCAGCTCCTGGGCGAGGGCGTCGGTCAGCTCGGGCACCTCGGAGACCTGGATCCCGAGCACCGTGACGGTGGCGGTGAC
>JAYVAS010000045.1:0-1761 GCA_043750895.1 Pseudomonadota bacterium | reverse complement strand
GTTCCCGAGCACCAGCTCCATCCTCAGCTCATGGACGCGGTGATCAAGATCCTCGATTGTTACGGCGGCGCCGAGGTGCCGCCGGCGGTGATTCACCTGCGCACGTTGATTGACACCCATGAGTACGATCAGGTCCGCGCGGAGATCACCACCATCTGGTCGGACCTGCTCAAGTTCCACCAGAAGAAGGGGATGCGCATCCAGCATCAGGTCACGACGACCTTCAACACCATCAATAGCCTTGTGAAGAAGATGTGAACGGTTGCCGGGGCGTAGAGCCGGCCGGTAAGATGCCGCCGGAACGGAGTTCCCTGGATGCCCCGCCTGTTCGCACTCACGCCGCTGCTCGCGCTTCTCGGGTGCAACAGCTACGAGAACTTTTTCGTCGCCGGCTACGAGCAAGAAAACTTCAACAACAACGCGGACATCGTCTTCGTCGTCGACAACTCGGACTCCATGCAGCCGGTCGCCGAAGACCTCGCGCTGAACATCAACACCTTCATCAGCACGCTCACCAGCGAGGCCGCGTCCAACGTCTCGCGCGAGACGCTCGCGGATGCCGTCTCGAACTTCATCCGTGAAGTCGGCGGCGACACGCTCCTCATCGACTACCAGCTCGCCGTGACCACCTCGGCGGTGGACTACGCCGGCGGCGGGCCCACGTCGGGCGTGGACGAAGGCGAGGCCGGCTCCCTCGTCGGGGACCCCCCGGTCATCTACCGAGACGACGAAGCGCCCTCCCAGGAGTTCCAGGAGGCCGTCCTGTGTGGGGCGAGCTGCATCGACGCCAACGATGTCCCCTCCGACCCGGCGTACGTCTGCACCGAGAGCCCCGAGCCGGGCGAACAGATCACCCGCGAGTACCTGGACTGCCTGTGCGGTCCCGGCGAATGGACCGGGCACTGCGGATCCGGCAACGAAATGCAGATCGAAGCCGCCTACATGGCGATGTGCCGGGCGATCGAAGAGCCCCCCGAAGGCTGCTACGAGTACGAGGACCCGATCGGCTCGGGCGCCAAGCCCACCGTGTTCCAGGTGGGCGACGTCGGCTCCAATGCCGGCATGCTGCGCCCCGACGCCCAGACGGTCCTGGTGCTGATCACCGACGAAGGCGACTCCTCCTACCGGCTCGCCACCGGCGAGACGGACATCGAGATCTACGACGACCTGTTCGCGGCGTTCGACGACCCGGTCCGCCTCGCGGTCGTCGGTCCGTCCTACGTGGACGGGGACATGGGCTGCAACAGCGGCGGCGCCCAGCCCTGGGGTGTCGAGCGGATGCAGAACCTCGTCGGCGAGCTGAACGGCGTCTACATCGACATCGAGTCACCCGACGCCAACGGCGACTGCGCCTACACCGACTTCGGCGAGAACCTCAAGCAGATCGGCGCGCTGTTGTCGTCCCTGCTCACGTCCTTCCCCCTCCAGGCCGTCCCCGACGTGTCGACGATCAGTGTCTTCGTCGACGGCGAGGCGGTCCCCACCAGCCCTGTCCTCACCGGCAGCCTCGAGACCGGTGACGTCGTTTACGGGGACGGGTGGAGCTACAACGCCGCCGAGAACTCCGTGGCGTTCCATGGCGCGGCCATCCCCGGCTACAACGCCGACGTGAAGATCTACTACCTCCCCCTGGGCGGAAACCCACGCGACCTCCCGCCGGGCTTCTAGACTCCCCAATCCCCGCCCCCCGTCCCCTTCGAGGACTCCTGATGCTGCTGCTGTCCGCCTCCCTCGCCCTCGCCGCCGATCCTGTGGACGTCG
>JAYVAS010000044.1:0-2514 GCA_043750895.1 Pseudomonadota bacterium | reverse complement strand
GGATCTGCCCACCTCGACCTGGTACCAGGACGCGGACGGCGACGGCTACGGCAGCCCCGTCGAGCCCGTGGAGGGCTGTGCGATGCCGCCCGGCTACGTCGCCGAGGCAGGTGACTGCGACGACACCGACGGAACCGCGTTCCCTGGCGCCGAGGACCCCGGGCACGACGGCATCGACCAGGACTGCGACGGCGTGGAGCTCTGCGACCCGGCCACCTTGACGGAGTACCCCGGCGACGCCGGGTTCGCCGGCCCCACCGCCGCGGCCGAGATGGAGGCGTTCTGTGCCGTGTACGACGCGGTACTACGTGAACGGCGTGGGCCCTGATGCCGGCTTCGTGGTCGTGACCGCCGAGGACCGTCCAAGGTGCCGATCGTGACCGAGGTCGAGGTCAAGGAGCCACCGACCGCCGCCGCCTCAGCGCCACGAGCGGGAGCACCAAGCCGGCCAGGCCGCTGGAGCCACAACAACCGCACCCGGGGCCGCAGCTGTCGTGGGCGCTCTCGTCGTTGTCGCAGCCGGCCCCATACTGGACGTAGGACCCGGTATCCACCGCGCTGGTGTCACCCGAGTGGTCCTCGATGACGAGGAGCAGCTCGCCGGTCGTGACGCCGCCGTCGTCGTCCTCGGCGGAGAGCGTGATGCCGAAGCTGCCGGCACGGTCGGCCACGACCTGTAGTGCGCCGGTAGGGGAGACCAGCGCCTGCCCCGTGGGATCGTAGACATCAAACGTGATGGTGTCGCCGGCGACGTCCGAGCCCACAAGCGTCCCGGCGTACGCGTCGCCTACCCAGAGTAGGAGCTCGCCGTCTGCGAAGTCAGCGGGCAGCGTGAGGACGGGCTGCTCGTTCTCCAGGTGAAACACCGCATCGACGGCAAAGATCTCGGTGCCGTCGGAGGCCACGCCGTCCGCGTGCGCGACGATGTCACCGTCGTCCGTGGTGGTGCACACGACCTCCGCCCCGGTGATGACACACGCTGCGAAGGAAGTGGACGGATCCGCCCACGTCCAGGTGAGATCGGGGACGCAGCCGTCGACGTCCACCCAGAAGGTCAACTCGTCGCCCTCGAACGAGTAGGCGAAGTTCCTCACGACGGGCTCGCCAGCCTCGTCCACCGAGCCGTCGCAGTCGTTGTCGCGCCCGTCACAGGTCTCCAACGCCCCGGGGAAGACGTCTCCGTCGGCGTCGTCGCAGTCGCCGTCGAGGGTGCTGTAACCATCCCCGTCGTCATCGGGCGCGGTCAGGGGGCAGGCGGACACGGAGAGCACGTTGACCGCACCGCCATCAGGATCGGTGAGGAGGACCTCCGCGCAGCCGTCGCCGTCGAGATCACCGGTCACGATGGCGGAGTCACCGACCGGACCGGTCCCGCTGACCACCGCGGAGCCGTCCCCAGGGTACACCGCGACCGCGGCGAGGCCCGGGAGGTGCACCACCAGGTCGAGCGCGCCGTCGCCGTCGAGATCACCACGCGCCAACGAGCCCGGGGTGCCCGCGAGCGCAGTGTCGGCGCCGTCGAGCTCACGCACGAGGTTCAGGTCGGAGAGGGCCACGAGCCAGTCGGTGGCGCCAGCGGCGACGCCCGCGATTGTTCCCCCGGTCGGTCTTGTCGTGACCCCAAAGGCGTCAAACTGCAGCAGCTGAGTGTCGCCCACCGAGGCGACCACGACCGAGGTGGCGTCGCTCGCGAGTCGGGGAACACCGCTCGCGTTCATCCCCGCGGACGTCGAGAACGCGAACCCACCGGCGCCATCCTCCCACCAGAGCGCGACGCCGCCCTGCTGCACCGCCGCCACCCCGCTCGACCCGCTCAGCGTCTGGCCCACGAGGGCCGTGCATGGGGTCGCGTCGACCAGCACCGGCGCCGCGGGCCTCGACCCGAATGGCCAGACCGACACCAGGAGCCCGTCGTCGCCACAGAGCACGAGGTCGCCCTCGCCGTCGCCATCGAGGTCGCGCACGACCACGGCGTTGGCGGGAGTCCCGACGTCGAACAGAGAGACGCCGGTAGCGTCCAGCACATACACGTCCGTCGCCGTGGCGACGACGATCCGCGTCCCGTCGGACCGCAGCGCCACGGCCACATCGAGGGGCTCCGACGCGATCGGCACGACAGTCGGCGCGCTGAGGCCGAAGCCGGCGAACGCCTGGGTCCCGAGGAGGAGCATGTCGCAGTATGCACGGGTTTCCGGGCCCTCACTACCGGGGTCGGGGTCGCCGCCACTGGCGCCGACCGACCTGCCCCTACTCCACCAGCTCCACCCGCGCGTAGACCTCGTCCAGCGGGAGCGTGATCCCCAGGCACACCAGCGGAAGCACCTCGCTCCCCTGCGCCTCGGTGAGCCGCCAGCCGTCCGGATCGCGGGTGTACACCTCCACGCGGCGGTCGGGCCAGCTCACGAACACCACCGCCTGCACCGAAGCGCGGCGTCGGTAGTGGGCGAACTTGACGTCCTTGTCGAAGAGCGCCGTCGACTCCGAGAGCACCTCGAAGATGACGGTGGGGTTGGT
>JAYVAS010000043.1:0-14658 GCA_043750895.1 Pseudomonadota bacterium | reverse complement strand
AGCGCCCCGCGAGGCTGCGCAGCGGGTAGGTGCCGTCGACGACGACCCGCTCCCCCGCCGACACCCCGGAGAGCACCTCCCAGGTGCCACCCGCCTGCGCGCCCAGCTTCACGGTGCGCAGGACGAACGCTTCCGGCCCCACCTTGACGAAGGCGATGGTCATCCCGTCGCTGTCCACCACCGCGGAGTCGGGCACGACCAGGGCGTCCCGCGCGTCTCCCCGTCCGAGCCAGGCGGTCGCGCTCATGCCGGGGCGGAGATCGAGGCCGGCCGCGTCCACCGCGAGGGTGACGGTGAGCATGCCGGTCGCCGGGTCCACCTCCTGACCCGCATCGAGCACCGTGGCCTCGAGCACGCTGTCGGGGAAGGCGGTGGAGACGACCCGCGCCGTGGCGCCCCCGAGGACCCCCGACGCCTGGCGCTCCGGCAGCCGGGCCTCCAGCCACAGGCCCGCCGCATCGACCACCCGGAACAAGGGATCCCCGGCCTGCACCTGGTCTCCGGGCCGGGCCAGGGTCGGGCCGAGACGACCGTTGACCGGCGCCCGGACCGCGATGCCCGCGCCGTCTCCGGTGGCGGCGAGGGCGCGTTCGGCCTCGGCCAGCGCGGTGCGGGCCACGAGGAGGGCCTGTTGACGCTCCAGCCGCGCCCGGTCGGAGATGCTCTCCGCGAGCACCGCGACGGAGGCGGCATCTCGCTCGGCGAGCGCCAAGGCCTGCCGCGCCTCGGCCACGGTGTTCGCGGCCTGCTGGCGCGACGCGGCGAGGGCGGCCCGATCGATCCCCCCCACGGCCCCCCGGATGACGCCCAGGACCTGCCCGGCGCGAACCGGAGTCCCGGGGCTCGGGAACCCGCCGGGCGGCGCCGCGAGCTCGCCGGACAGCGGGGCGCGCAGCGTCGCACTCCCGCCCGGTCGGGCCACGAACCGCCCCAACGCCGGGGCCCGCTCCTGGAAGCGCTCCGGGGCCAGCGGCGCCGTCCGTAGGCCGAGGAGGAACTGGCTCTCGAGCGGCAGGCTGAGCCCGGCGTCCGCAGCCCGCGCGACGGCCGGAGCCCCGTGATCCTCGCCGCCGTGCGCCGACACCTGCCGGGTCGCCCCGGAGGCCGCGAGGAGCGCGACCGTCGCGGCCGCGGCGCGCGCCCGGCCCACCGCATAGCCGACACCGAGCAGCACCAGGCCCCCGAAGACCAGGCCGAGCACCGTACCGACCCCGAGCCCGGACGACGCAGACGCCGCTTCCGGCGGGTCCCGGTGCAGCCCGGAGAGCGCGACCAGGTCGGCACCGACGGGGGTGGTGACCACCAGGGCGCCCGCGTAGTCGCCGTCGGCGGGGAAGGTGGCGGTCCCGGCGTATGCGCCCGGCGTGGTCGCTGAGAAGCTGAGGTCGACCGCCCCGGCGCCCTGCAGGGACACCGTCGGGGTGGCCCCGACGATGGGGGCGCTCGTCGCGAAGTCCGCGAGCAGGAGTGTGGTCGCCACGGGCGTGCCCGCCGGGCCGGACGCGACGCGCAGGACGGCATCGGTGGACCCGGACGACCCCGAAGCCTGTCCCGCGCCGGACACGACGGGCGGCGCCGCGGGGGCGGCGTGGTCCTCGCCGCCGTGCGCGTGGACCAGCGCGACCAGCACCAGCGAGATCATGGTCGCCCCTCCATCGCGGCGCCCTCGACCATCCACACCGCCGTCGTCCCGCCGTCATCACCGTCCTGGTGGCGGAGGTCGCCCCCATGGGCGCGGGCGATTCGCTGGCACACCGCCAGCCCCAGGCCGGTGCCGTCGACCCGCCCGGTGACGAACGGCTCGTAGAGGCGCGCCCGCACGGCCGGCGGGATGCCCTCGCCCCGATCCCGGACCTCCACCAGCGGTCCGGGCCGCACTGACACCCGCACCGACGCGCCGGGGGGAGAGGCCTCCACCGCGTTGCGGATCAGGTTGTCGAACACCTGCCGCACCGCGGCCGGGGACGCGACGGTGACCACTCCGGGCGCCGCGTCCACCACGATGTCGACGTCCCGCAAGTCGGCGAGGGGGATGAGGCGCGACGCCGACGCCGACGCCGCGAGGCCCAGATCCACGGTCTCCGGGGGCTCCTCACCCGGGCGCGCGAAGCCGAGCAGACCTTGGACCACCCGCCGGGCATGCTCGGCCTCGGCGCGCGACGCGGCGACCTCGGGGGCCCGCATCGCCGGGTCGGCGAGGATCACCGCGAGCGGGCTGATCAGCTCATGGGCGACCGCACCGCTCATCTGTCCGAGGGCCACGAGGCGCTCGGCTTCGAGCTGCCGGCGCTCGGCGGCGCGGACCTGGGTGACCATGCGATTGAACAGTCGCCCCAGCTCGCCGAGCTCGTCGTCCCCTTCGGGCACCTTCGGGGCGGTGGCACCCGCGCCGAACGCGGCCGCAGCGGCGGCGAGCCCCCGCACCGGATCGATGATCGAGGTCGCGAGCCGCCCGGCCACGAGCATGCCGAGGAGGATGCCCCCCGCGGTGAGGGCCGCCACCGCCACCCACGCGCGCCGGGTGGCCCCGTTGATGGTGGCCCGCTCGGCCCGCTGGGCGCCGTCGAGGCTGCCGGCGAGGGCGTCGATCCGGGTCTGCACGCGCATCGCGAGCCGCTCGGCCTCCGTGTGCAGGCGCACCGCATCGGCCTGATCGATGGTCCCGGCGTTGGCCCGCGGCACCACCTCGGCGGCGAACCACACGTTCGCGTCCGCGACGGCCCCCCGAATCGCCTCCACCTCGTCCGCCCCCACGTCGAGAGCCGCCAGCGCCGAGAGATCGCTGCCGACGCGCCCCTGCACCTCCGAGAGGTGGTCGAGGTGGCCGGGACCCCGCTCGATCAGCGTGTGCGCCTGATGCACGTACAGATCCCGCGTACCGGCGCCGAGCCGAGACAGCGCCTCGCGCTGCGCGGCGATGCCCTCCTCGGCCGCAGACGCATCCCGAACCTCACCCCAGCTCGCGAAGCCGAGCACCGTGCCCGCGACCTGGAGGCTGATCAGCAGGGCGGAGGCGGCGTAGATCCGACGACGAAAGGAGAGGGTCACGCCAACCCTTAGGCGCCGCCAGCACCATCGGCCGCTGTGACCGGCGGTGTCACCCTGTCGGCGTGTCGGTCACGCGACCCGCCGACTCACATCCCGACCGACAGCACGACGTAGACCGCGCCGGTGTTCGTGCCGAGATCCGCGACGCCGAAGGCGCCGACCACGAAGTCCGCCCCGCCGTCACCGTCGACGTCGCCGGCCCCGGCGACCGACGCGCCCGCGCTGTTGCTCAGCGCCTCCCCCGTCAGCGTGAGGGCCGTAGAGAGGCTGACCGACGCCGGGAGGGTCGACCCGTAGACGACGTAGGCAGCCCCCGCGTTGACCGCCGGGCCGTCGGCGTAGGCGCCCCCGATGAGCACGTCCGCGTATCCGTCGGCATCGAGGTCCCCGGCGCCCGAGACCCCCTGACCGATGAGGTCGTTCACGGCGGTCCCGCTGTACTGGACGGCGGTCGACAGGTCGGCCGAAGTCGGGGTCCGGCTCCCGAGGATCAGGTGCGCGGCGCCCGCCTGGCTCGCGGCGTCCGAGTTGCCGTAGGACCCGACCAGGACGTCGTCGTACCCATCCCCGTTCACGTCCCCGGCGCTGGCGACTGCACGACCGGCGTAGTTGTCCGCCGCCTCGCCGGTGTAGACCAGACCGTCGCCGAGGGAGCCGGCCACCGGCGCCCCATCGCCGAGGACCATGTAGGCCGCGCCGGAGTTGTTCCCCCCGCCGTCGTCGCCAGGCGCACCGGTCAGGAGGTCCGGGTAGCCGTTCGCGTCGAAGTCGAACCCGCCCACCACGGCAACGCCGGCGGAGCCTCCGGTCTCCGCCCCCTCGTACCGGATCTGGGTCGCCAGCTCGGTGCGTTCGGGGCTGTTGGTGCCGAGCACGAGGTACACCGCACCCAGCCCATCCCCGGTGCTGAACCCGTAGGCCGAGATCAGCAGGTCGTCGTACCCGTCCAGGTCGACGTCGCCCGCCCCGGCGAGCGCATAGCCGGCGTAGTCGTAGTCGGTCTCGCCAAAGTACGCGATGGCGTCGCCGAGGCTCCCGCCGGACGGACTGGCGCCGCCCAGGATCAGGTGCGCGGCGCCGGAATCGTAGCCAACCGTGTCGTCGCAGTAGCTGCCGACCAGGATGTCGTCGTAGCCGTCCCCGTTCACGTCCCCCGCGGCGGCGACGGCCAGCCCGGCCACGTCGTACTCGCGCGCGCCCGTGTACTCCAGGGCGGTGCTCAGGCTGGCGCTCGCCCACGAGGCGCCGCCGAGGATGAGGTAGGCGGCGCCCGCGTCAAGCGCTCCGTCGTCGTTGGTGTAGGCGCCGACCAGGATGTCGTCGTAGCCGTCCCCGTTGACGTCGCCGGCCCCGGCGACCGGGTAGCCGGCGTAGTCGCCGCCGGCTTCACCGAGGAACTGGATCTCGTCCCCGAGGCTGCCCGAAGCGAGTACACAGCTCCCAGGGCCGCCGTCGCAGTCGTTGTCGATGCCGTCGTCACACAGCTCGACCGCGCCCGGGTTGACGTCGGCGGCGGCATCGTCGCAGTCGCCCGAGGTCGCCGCGCTGTAGTCGACGGTCCCCTCACACGCGCAGGACGAGGCGGTGTCCCCCCATCCGTCGGAGTCCGCGTCCCGGTAGAAGGCCGCGCACGCGAGCGCGTCCTCCTCGTTGGTCACGCCGTCGCAGTCGTCGTCGTAGCGGGTGGCGCAGGTCTCGGAGGCGTAGGGATTGACGTCGGGGTCGCCGTCGTCGCAGTCCCCGGCGGCGCTGGTCCAGCCGTCGCCGTCCCCGTCCGGAGGGGGGTCGGTGTCGGTATCCGTGTCCGTGTCGGTGTCCGTGTCCGTGTCCGCGTCGGTGTCCGCGTCGGTGTCGGTGTCGGTGTCGGTGTCGGTGTCGGTGTCCGTGTCCGTGTCGGTGTCGGTGTCGGTGTCCGAGTCCGTGTCCGTGTCGGTGTCCGAGTCCGAGTCCGTGTCGACCGGGGCGGTGTCCACGCCCACGACCCCTGCAGTGTCGCAGGCGCCCGCCACACAACGGACCTCCAAGGTGTCGAAGACGTGGCAGGCGGCGAGCAGGGACCAGATCACGACGCGAGTGTAGCAATGCGGCCGCCCGCGCGTGCGCCACGCGCGACAGTCAGGCGCGCGGCAGAAGCGGTCGGCGTCGGATTTCGGGACATCAGGCCGCCCACGATCCGGGTAGGCTGGAGACGCCCCCCTCCCCCACCCGGAAAACCGCTCGTGTTGTTTCTCGCCCTCGGACTCGCCTGCACCGACGCCGCAGGCGACTCCGGTCTCGTCAACGGCGGCGACCCAACCATCGAGCTGGTCAGCCCGCAAGAGGGCGACACGGTCTGCGGCACGCCGCTCGCCGTCGAAGTCTTCGTGGCGAACATGGTGCTCGTCGAGCCGGTGGAGGACGTCAGCTTCGCCGAGTCCGGCACGGGCCACGTCGACATCGCCCTCAACGGCCAGGACGCGGCGATGGTGTGGTCCGAGACGACCGACCTCGCCGAGGTGGCCGACGGCGCCTACCAGCTCAAGGTCGAGCTCGCCAACGCCGACCACACGCCGGTGGAGCCCTACGCCGGGGACCTCGCCTACATCACCGTCAGCGCCGCCGTCTGCGACTGAGTTCAGGCGCGGATCGTCTCCCCCTCGGGGTCGCCGAACAGACCGTCGACGTAGATGCGGCGCCCGCGCAGCCACGTCTCCCGCACCCGGCCGCGGAGCGCCCGCCCGGCGTAGGGGGTGACCGGATGCCGGTGATACAGCCGCGCGGGGTCGACCACGAACAGCGCGTCGTCCTCCCAGATCACCAGGTCGGCGTCCGCGCCGAGGGTGATGCTGCCCTTCCGGCCCGCCAACCCCACCAGGCGGGCCGGGGTCTCGGCCATCCACCGGACCACGTCGGCCACGCCGAACGCGCGCGCAGACGCCTCGGTCCAGACCGCCGAAAGCCCCAACTGGAGCGAGGCGATGCCCCCCCAGGCGCGGGAGAAGTCCCCGGAGTCGATGCACTTCAGCGCCCCCGGGGCGGGCGAGTGGTCGGTGACCACCTGATCGAGGAGGCCGCTGCGCAGACCCTCCCAGAGGCGTTCGCGGTTGGCGGCCTCGCGGATCGGCGGGGCGCACTTGAACGCGGTCGCGCCGCGGCTGATGGCCTCGGCGGTGAACGACAGGTAGTGCGGGCAGGTCTCGGCGGTGAGGGCGACGTCCTCGGCCCGCGCCCGCGCCACCGTGGCGAGCGCACCCGCCGCCGAGAGGTGGACGACGTGCGCGCGCGCGGCGTGCAGCCGGGACAGCCGGAACAGCAGGTCCACCGCCGCCTCCTCGGCGAGCGGCGGCCGGGAGTCGAGCCACGTCCCGTAGGCCTGGGGATCGCCCGTGGGGGGGTCGACCAGCGGGCCTGGCAGCTCGGCGTGCACGAGCAAGGGGAGGCCGGCGGCGGCGAGGTTGGCGAGCCCGCGGGCCAACGAGCGCTCGTCCACGCAGGAGAACTCCGGCACACCGGAGGGTGCCAGGAAACACTTCACCGCCAGCACCCCCGCGTCCCGGAGGGCGCCGACGAACTCCGCGTTCTCGGGCACCAGCCCGCCGCAGAAGCCCACGTCCACGAAGCACTTGCCGCGCGCCGCGTCGCGTTTCCGCTCCAGGTTCGCCGCGGTCGTGGTGGGCGGGATGCTGTTCAGCGGCATGTCCACCAGGGTGGTGACCCCCCCGGCGGCGGCGGCGCGCGTGGCGGTGGCGAAGCCCTCCCACTCGGTCCGTCCGGGCTCGTTGAGGTGCACGTGGGTGTCCACGAGGCCCGGGAGCAGCCACGCGTCGCCGGCGTCGGTGACCGGCGCGCCGTCGGACGCGGTCTCGGCGATCTCGGTGATGCGGCCGTGGGTGACACCGACGGCCGCCGGGCGGACCCCGTCGGGAAAGACGACGCGGCGGGAGACGAACCAACGGTCGGGCATCCTCAAACGCTAACCAGCGCCCCTCGTGGTGGGCCGCGCTTGTGATGCGGTACCTTCCGGATCCGAGGTCCCCGTGAACGCCCGCCCGACGACACCCCCCCGGTGACCTCCCCGCTCACCGCGATGATCGTGACCCATCGGGCCGATGCGCTCCTGGACGCCTGCCTCGCGTCCTTACGCGCCCAGACGCACCCGCCGGAAGCCATCCTGGTGGTGGTAAGCAACACGCCCCAGGCGGTGGACGCGCCCTCCCTTCAGCTCGGGGAGAACGTGGGCTTCGCGCGTGCCGCCAACGCCGGCTTCGCGGCCACCACCGGCGACGTGTTGATGCTCAACGACGACACCGTGCTGCACCCAGAGTGCCTCGCCGCGTTGCGGGCCGCGTGGGCGGCGCCCGGCATCTACCAGCCCCGGATCCTGCTGGCCGACGGGACCGGCCTCGACAACCTTGGCCACGGCTTCTTCCCCGACGGATTCGTGTGGGCCCGCGGGCGAAACGGCCCGCCCGACGCGCCGCTGGGCGGGCCGGGGGGCTTCTCGGGGGCCGCGGTCGGCATCTCCCGGGCCGTGTGGGACGACCTCGGCGGCTTCGACGCCCGCTTCGACAGCTACGGCGAGGACGTGGACCTGTCGCTGCGCTGGATGCGGAAGGGCGGGGCCATCACCCCCGTGCCCGAGGCCGTCGTCCACCATCACCTCGGGGCCACGTACGGCCGGAGCGGGGCCGACAAGGTGCGACGGATCGAGCGCAACCGGGTGCGGGCGGCGGTCCGGTCCCTGCCGGCGACCGCGCTGTTGACCATGCCGCTGTGGACCGGGGCTCGGCTCGCCGCGTTCGGCGTGCTGGCCGCGCGCGGTCAGGGACCGGGGCGGGGGTTGGAATCGGGCGCCGCCCGCGCCGCGCTGGCGGGGTTGGCCGACGGGCTCCGGGACGCCCCGACCTGGTGGGGTGAGCGCCAGAAGGATGCGCCCGGGTGGGAGCGGGGCGAGGTCGCCATGTGGCGGGCGCTGTGGCGCGGGCGGGTCCGCTGGGAGGACGTGTGGCGGGCGTAGCCGTGATCATCCCGGCGCTGAACTGCCAGGGCACGCTCGACCGCGTCCTGACGGAGCTTCCGCCGCACCTGCCGGTCTATGTGGTCGACGACGGCTCGGAGCCGCCATTGCGGGCGCCGCTGGTGCTGCGGCACGACCGGAACCGCGGCTACGGCGGCGCACAGAAGACCGGCTACGCCGCCGCCATCGCCGACGGCGCCGACCGCCTGGTGCTGGTGCACGGGGACGGCCAGTACGACGTTGCGGACACCCTCGCGCTGGCGGAGGCCCTCGACGGCGCGGACGCGGCGCTCGGGAGCCGGTTCCTGGTGGACCCGTCGGTCATTCCCGGCTGGCGGCGCGTGGGGAACCGCGGCCTGACCGGGCTCGCCAACCTGAGGTTCGGCACGCGCCACACCGAGCTGCACAGCGGCGCCCGCGCGTTCCGGGCCGAGGCGCTCGTGGCGGTGGACTACCTCTCCCTCTCCGACGACTACCTCTTCGACCAGCAGGTGCTCGTCGGGCTGATGGCCGCGGGCCGCACCATCGCCGAGCGACCGGTGCGGGTGTCCTACGACCCGAGCGTCCAGTCGATCTCGCTGCGGCGGTCCATCCGCTACGGCCTGGGGTGTGTGCGGGTGATCCTCGGGGCGCCCCGGCGAAAAGGATCCCCCAGAGGGGTCTGACCCCACACCGGATCTATTTCGGCGAGGCCGGTGGTTCACGCGATCTGCGCGTGGTGGTGCGGACTGTGAGGGGATCTAGGGCGAAAGGGGGGGGCCGGCAGGACGATCTGAGAGGGCGGGCGGGACGGGGGGAGCGTCGGGGGCGCCGCGGTGCTGATGCCGATGGGGACTACGTCTTCAGAGGCGGCGGCCGGGGCGCTCGCGGAAATGGATCCGGTGTGGGGTCAGACCCCTTCGGGCGGATCCATTTCGTGAGGAGCGATGGGGGCGTCACGGGGCGTCGAGATTTCTGATGGACGAAGCCGGGTAACGGCGATCGCGTCCGCGATCGCCGCCACCGTAAATGGATCCGATCGGGGGTCAGACCCCTTTGGGCGGATCCCTTTCTGGCCCGCCGCCGGCGACGAGGGGCTGCAGCGTCACCACGAAGGACGCCCCGGCAAGCGGCCCGCGCGCCACCTCGATGCGGCCGCCCATCGCCTGGACGAGCTTCCGGCACACGGGGAGGCCCAGGCCCGTCCCGCGGGTACGGGTGGTGAAGAAGGGCTGGAACACCGTCTCCACCGCGTCGGCCGGGATCCCCGGCCCGTCATCCGAGACCTGGATGCGCCCGTCGCTCAACGCGACCTCCACGACACCCCGGTCCTCCACCGCCTGGGCCGCGTTGAGGAGCAGGTTGAGCAGGATCTGCTGGACAAGGTTCCCGTCGGCGCGCGCCAGGCCCTCGCCGACGATGCGGATGGTCAAGTCGGGCCGATCCCGCTGGACGAACTCCGAGATCGTGCGGCAGGCCTCCCGCAGGTCGACCACGCCGAACACGGCGTTCGGCAGTCGCGCGAAGTCGAGGAGGTCGTTGACGAGGGCATCCAGGCGCCGGACCTGCGCGTGGACCTTCTCCATCACCGGCTTCC
Organism: Pseudomonadota bacterium; assembly: GCA_043750895.1. Lineage (GTDB taxonomy): Bacteria > Myxococcota_A > UBA796 > UBA796 > SXON01 > JAYVAS01. The sequence goes on along the minus strand of JAYVAS010000043.1, from coordinate 5,038 downwards.
GCCGATCGTCCTCCGGCAGGCTGGCACCGATGACCTGCAGCACCCCGGAGATGCCGGCGAGCGGGTTGCGCAGCTCGTGCGCAACGGCCGCCGAGAGCGCGCCGATCTGCGCCAACGACTCGGCCCGCACCAGCCGAGCCTCGGTCGCGATGGCCTCGGTGAGCTCTTCGACGTGGAGGAGGATCGCGGCGCGGCTGTGCTCGAGCGGTACCACGGTCACCCGGAAGTTCCGATCCCGCCCTGCGATACGGGCGTCGACACGCGCAAGCGTGATCTCCCGGCGCGTGGCCGTCGCCCGAGCCACCAGCGCCTCCAGCTCCGCGCTCGCCACCACCTCCGGGGGAAGCGCGTCCACGAACGGCAGGTGAACCAGCTCCTGGCTGCCTTTGAGCGTGGATGCGGCGCCCGTGGCCGCCGTCACCCGGCCATCCGGACCGATCAGCAGCACCGACACGGGTAGGTGGGAGACGAGGATCTCCTGCATCGACTGGATCTGCAGTGCCTCCCGGCCGGACTGGTAGGTGCCGCTGATGATCGCGAGGTCCATGTCGCATACCCGGGCCACCGCCCGGCAGGCCTCGAACTGGCCCGCGCTCGCTTGTTCGATCAGGTCACAGATCGTGTCGCGGACCACGTTCATCGCCATGTAGAGGTACCGGGCCTCGAGACCCACCTCGACGTGCCGTCGCCCGATCCGCTCCCGGCGCTCGTAGTACGCGAGGTCCCACGGCCCGTTCAGCAGCTCCTTGCACCAGGTGCGGAGCGTGATCCGCAGACGCTCGATCTGGGCGGCGTCCTTCAAAACAGCGGCGGCCCCCTGATTGGCCAGCACGCGCGCGTAGAACCGGTCGGTGACCTCGTCGAGCCGTGGCTCCACGACCCTCCAGGACGCCTTCAGCAGCGCCTCGTCGCCCGCCGTGAAACCCACCCAGGCCTTCATCTCGTCGAAGGGATGCATGTGCCCACGTCGCGCGGGGGGGACGCCCGCGCAAGGTGGGCGATTTCCCGCAACGCCCTGTGTCACCTCACCCACCAGGTGGCAGGGCCCAAGACGGAAGGGCTTTTTCCCGCCGGCACGGGCCTTGCATAAGCCGCCCACCCCTTCCCGAGGCCTCCGTGGAGCACCCGCAGTACGACGACGAGACAACCCGGCGATTCCTCATCGCCACCATCGTGTGGGGGTTCGTCGGCATGCTCGTCGGCGTCACCATCGCCCTTCAACTGGCGTGGTGGCCGGCGAACCTGGGTATTCCGTGGACGACCTTCGGCCGCCTCCGCCCCCTGCACACGAACGCGGTGATCTTCGCGTTCGGCGGCAACGCCATCTTCGCGGGCGTCTACTACTCCACGCAACGCCTGCTCAAGACGCGGATGTGGTCGGACAAGCTCTCGGCGCTCCACCTCTGGGGTTGGCAGGCCATCATCGTCGCCGCGGCGATCACCCTTCCCCTGGGGATGACCCAGGGCAAAGAGTACGCCGAGCTCATCTGGCCCATCGACCTCGCCATCGCGGTGGTGTGGTTGGCGTTCGCCTTCAACTTCTTCGGGACGCTCGCGATCCGGAAGGTGGAGCACCTTTACGTCGCGCTTTGGTTCTACATGTCCACCATCATCACCATCACGGTGTTGCACGTGGTCAACGGCCTCGCGCTCCCCGCCACGCTGACACGCTCCTACCCCATCTACTCCGGGCTGACGGACGCCCTGGTGCAGTGGTGGTACGGCCACAACGCGGTCGGCTTCTTCCTGACCACCCCCTTCCTGGGGCTGATGTACTACTTCCTGCCGCGCGCCGCGAATCGGCCGGTCTACAGCTACCGGCTGTCGATCGTGCACTTCTGGGCCCTGGTCTTCCTGTACATCTGGGCCGGACCCCACCACCTCCTCTACTCGGCCCTCCCGGATTGGGCGCAGACGGCAGGTATGGTGTTCAGCCTGATGCTCATCGCCCCCTCGTGGGGCGGGATGCTCAACGGGCTCCTCACGCTGCGCGGCGCCTGGGACCGGCTCCGGGAGGACCCGATCCTGAAGTTCTTCGTGGTGGGCATCAGCTTCTACGGCATGTCCACCTTCGAAGGGCCGATGATGTCCATCCGGGCCGTGAACGCGCTCTCACACTACACCGACTGGACCATCGGCCACGTGCACTCCGGTGCCCTGGGTTGGGTCGGCATGGTGACCTTCGCCATGATCTACTACATGGCGCCGCGGCTGTGGAACCGGCCGCTCCACAGCGTCGCGTTGGCCACGAGTCACTTCTGGCTGGCCACCATCGGCATCGTGCTCTACGTGGTCGCCCTGTGGGTCGCGGGGATCACCCAGGGCCTCATGTGGCGCGCCACCGACGACCAGGGGCTGTTGCAGTACCCGGCCTTCCTGGACACCACCATCCGATTGGTTCCCTTCTACTGGATCCGACTCATCGGCGGCACCCTGTACCTCATCGGGGTCGTGATGATGGGCTGGAACGTGTTCAAGACCGCCACCGGGCCCTCGGAAGCGCCCGCCACTCTGGGAGTCGCCAATGTCTGAAGGTTGGCACCGCAAAACGCTCGAGAACAAGAGCGCGCTCTTCGCCGTCCTCTCCACCGTCGCGATCTCGATCGGCGGCATCGTCGAGATCGTCCCCATGTACACCGCCGCCTACGGTCCGGAGGAGATGGACGGCATCCGTCCCTACACCCCGTTGCAGGTGGCCGGCCGTGACATCTACGTGCGAGAGGGGTGCTACACCTGCCACAGCCAGATGGTGCGCCCGATGCGCGCCGAGACCCTCCGCTACGGCGAATGGACGCGCGCCGGAGAGTACGCCTACGACCGGCCCTTCCAGATCGGCTCACGGCGGGTCGGGCCCGACGTCCAACGGGTGGGTGGCAAGTACCCCGACGCGTGGCACTTCGAGCACATGCGGGACCCGCGGGCCACCTCGCCGGGCTCGATCATGCCAGCCTACGCCTGGCTGGTGGACGACGAGGTCGACCCGGCCGACATCGCCGCTTCGGTGCAGGCCCTCGCCACGCTGGGGACGCCATACGACGACACCTCCGAAGCCGGCGTGAAGGCCTCCATGGACGCCGAGGCCGCGCAGATCGTGGCCCGGCTGGCCGGCGCCAACATCACCGTGGCCCCGAACAAGGAGATCGTCGCCATGATCGCGTATCTGCAGCGACTGGGCACGGATGGCCGCGCCGTCCTCGCCGCGGGAGTGGCGCCATGAACACCCTCACCAAGCACGCCGCCGAGACGGTACAGTTCGGAGGCCTGCTGGGGGCCACGACCGCTGGCTTCCTCCTCTTCTTCGTCGCGGTGGTGGTCTGGTCCTGGGCACCCCGGAACCGCGCCCGCCTCGACGACATCTCCCGCCAGCCCCTCGATGATGGAGACTCCCATGCGTGAACGCGACCAGATCCTCGGGCACTCCGCCGAAGCTGATGGCATCGAGGAGTACGACAATCCGATGCCCGCCTGGTGGTTGGGGCTCTTCTACCTGACCATCGGAATCGGCGTGGTGTACGCGATCGATTACCACTACGTCTCCCAACGCTCCGAGATCGGGGACTACGAGGCCGAGATGGCCGCCGCCGAGGTCCAGTGGCCCAAGCCGGATCCGGTCATGATCGCCGCCGCGGCCGCCGCGCCGGGCGCGGTCGACGCCGGCAAGGCGATCTTCACGGCCAACTGCGTCGCCTGCCACGGCGCCGATCTGCACGGGGGCATCGGGCCCGACCTCACGGACGCCACCTGGGTCCACGGCGGAACGCTGCCCGAGATCACCAAGTTGATCACCGTGGGCGTGCCCGAAAAGGGCATGCTGACCTGGGGCCCGATCCTGGGCCCCGAGAAGGTGGCTCAGGTGGCCGCCTACGTGCACGCGGCCGGCGGAGGACAGTAGAATGGACGGCCTGACCGGTCCACGTCAGTGGATCTACCCCCAATCGGTGAAAGGACGCTTCCAGTTCCTCCATCGATGGACGGGGCTGGTCTTGCAGCTCATCCTGTTCGTCACGCCGTGGCTGATGGTGGACGGGCGGCCCCTGGTGCGCATCGACCTGGCCGCCCGGCGGCTGTACCTCTTCGGGGGGGTGTTCACCCCCTCCGACACCGCCTTCGTCGCGATCCTCGGCCTCGGCGCCGCCTTCGCCCTGTTCTTCCTCACCTCCCTCTTCGGCCGCCTGTGGTGCGGCTACGCCTGCCCCCAGACCGTCTTCCTCGAAGAGTGGATCCGGCCCATCGAGAAGTTCTTCGAGGGCGACCGCGGCCAACGCATGGCCAGCGACAAGAAGGGCTGGAGCGCCCGCAAGGTCCTCCGCAAGGCTGGGAAGTTCTCCGCGTTCGCGCTGGTGGCGGGCGTCACGGCCATGACCCTGGTCAGCTACTTCGCCGGCGCCCGAATGTTGTGGACCGGCGCCGGGAGCGCGGCGGCCTACGCCTTGGTGGCCGTGTTCGGCGGCGTGATGTTCGCTGACTTCGCCTGGTTTCGTGAGCAGTTCTGCAACTACCTCTGCCCCTACGCGCGCTTCCAAGGCGCGCTGTCCGACAACCGGACCCTGGCCGTCACCTACGACGTGGCCCGGGGAGAGCCGCGGGGTCAGGCCGGCGCCTGCATCGCGTGCAACAAGTGTGTCACCGTCTGCCCGCAGGGCATCGACATCCGTGACGGGTTCCAGCTCGAGTGCATCAACTGCGCGCGCTGTGTAGACGCATGCGAAGGGGTGATGGGCAAGCTCCACCAGCCCTCGTTGGTCGGATATGCCACCCAATCGGGAAAGTGGACCTTCCTGCGTGGCCGTACGTTCGTCTATGGTGGCTTGCTGGCCATGATCGCCGTGATGGGGATGCTGCTGGCGTACAACCGACACGACCTCGACGGGATGGTGTCCCGCGCGCCGGGCTCGCTGTTCGTGGTCGACGCCGACGGCTGGACACGGAACACCTTCCTGGTCCGACTCTCGTCCAAGGAGATGGCGCCGGAGACCTACCAGGTCACCGTGCACGGCCTCCCCGCCGAGGCGGAGGTGATCGTGAGCTCGGTCGAGCT
>JAYVAS010000042.1:0-5928 GCA_043750895.1 Pseudomonadota bacterium | reverse complement strand
GATCGCGGGCGTTGAACGCCTCCAGCCACCGACGGGCGAGCGCCTGGAGCGGCCCCTCCCCCGCGAAGCGGGCGGCGTGCACCAGCTCCCGGACGTTGGTGGGGCACGGCAGCGCGCCCGCGTCCGTCACCCAGCAGTGGTCGTCGAACTCGTCGTTGGCGACCACCTCCCGCGAGGGAACGTCCGCCACGAAGCAGAAGTTGAGGTGCGTGCCCTTGCTCCCGGCCGGGTGCTCCTCGTAGGTCAAGAACCCCGCCGGGGTACCGGTCACGCCCAGACCGGCCACGAAGGTCCCTTCGAGCCCCGTCTCCTCGCGCAGCTCCCGCCGCGCGGCGTCGAGCGGCGTCTCCCCCGCGTGGATCTCCCCGCCCACCGGCAGCCACGTGCCGAGCCGACGATGATGGATGAGCAACACCTCACCCGCGTGACGGGCAAAAACGGAGACCGACCAGGCCGAGCGCATGGCGGGCACCTATCGCGGGAGCCGGCCCGCCGGTTAGGACGCGGGCGCCATGCCCGACTTCGCCTACTCCGAGATCCTCCCCCTCGCCCACCACCACGACACCCCCTGGCGGAAGCTGGACGTGGGCGGCGTCTCGACCGGGACCTACCGCGGGAAGCGCATCCTGGAGGTGGAGCCGGGCACGCTCACCGCGCTCTGCGCCGCCGCCATCCGGGACATCTCCCACCTCTTCCGGCCCGGCCACCTGGCCCAGCTCCGTCGCATCCTCGATGATGCCGAGGCGTCGCCCAACGACCGGTTCGTGGCCCGCACCCTGCTGCGCAACGCCTGTGTCAGCGTGGGCATGATCCTGCCGTCCTGCCAGGACACCGGCACCGCCATCGTCATGGGCAAGAAGGGCCAGCAGGTGTGGGTCGACGGGAACGACGAAGAGGCCCTCGCGCGCGGGGTGTTCCAGACCTACACCGAAACCAACCTGCGCTACTCGCAGATGGCCCCCCTCACCGTGTTCGAGGAGGCCAACACCGGCACCAACCTGCCGGCGCAGATCGAGCTCTACGCCACCCAGGGGGACAGCTACGAGTTCCTGTTCATCACCAAGGGCGGCGGGTCCGCCAACAAGACCTTCCTCTACCAGGAGACGAAGGCGGTCCTCAACCCCACCTCGCTGATGACCTTCCTCGAGGCGAAGATCAAGACCCTCGGCACCTCGGCGTGCCCGCCCTACCACCTCGCCATCGTCATCGGTGGCACCTCGGCCGAGCACACCCTCAAGACCGTCAAGCTGGCCAGCACCCGGTACCTCGACGATCTGCCCACCGTGGGCTCGAAGCTGGGTCACGCCATTCGCGACCCGGCCCTGGAAGCCGAGGTCTGGAAGCTCACCCAGCGGATGGGCATCGGGGCCCAATTCGGTGGCAAGTACTTCTGCCACGACGTGCGTGTCATCCGCCTGCCCCGTCACGGCGCGAGCTGCCCCATCGGGATCGGCGTGAGCTGCTCGGCCGACCGCCAGGCCCTCGGCAAGATCACCCACGAGGGGGTGTTCCTCGAGGCCCTCGAGACCAACCCGGCCCAGTACCTGCCCGAGCCGGGCGCCGAGGCGCTGTCGGAGACGGTGGTACAGGTGGACCTGAACCAGCCCATGGCTGCGATCCGGGCGCAGCTCTCCCGGCACCCCATCAAAACGCGGCTGGCGTTGAGCGGCACGCTCATCGTCGCGCGGGACATCGCGCACGCGAAGCTCAAGGAGCGCCTCGACGCCGGGCAGCCCCTCCCGGACTACTTCAAGGACCACCCGGTCTACTACGCCGGGCCGGCCAAGACGCCGAGCGGGTACGCCTCGGGGAGCTTCGGCCCCACCACCGCCGGCCGCATGGACGCCTACGTGGACCTGTTCCAGGCGAACGGCGGCAGCTTCGTGATGCTGGCCAAGGGCAACCGGTCCAAGGCCGTCACCGAAGCCTGCAAGAAGTACGGTGGGTTCTACCTCGGATCCATCGGTGGTCCCGCGGCAGTGCTCGCCGCCGAGAACATCAAGAAGGTCGAGGTGCTCGACTACGCCGAGCTGGGCATGGAGGCGGTGTGGAAGATCGACGTGGTCGACTTCCCGGCGTTCATCGTGGTGGATGACAAGGGGATGGACTTCTTCGCCGAGACCCTCGGCGGGGGGCACTGAGTACTATCCGCCGCAGTCGTCGTGCCGTGCGCGAAAGGCCGGAGACCGGAGGCTGGAGTCCGGAGGAGGCGCCGCACGCGGAAGGCCGGAGACCGCAGGCCGGAGGCCGGAGGAAGCGCCGCACGCGAAAGGCCGGAGACCGGAGGCTGGAGTCCGGAGGAGGCGCCGCACGCGGAAGGCCGGAGACCGGAGGCTGGAGGCCGGAGGAGGCGATGCGGCGGGTCCGGCCTCGGGACTCCAGTCTCCGGACTCCAGTCTCCGACCTCCGGACTCCAGTCTCCGGACTCCAGCCTCCGGCGGCCGCGCTATGCGTTCGGCCCCTCACCGCGCGTGGAACCCCGACTCCCCGGTTCCGTCCACCGCTCCGCCGTGCTCGTCCGGCGTCCCGGTGGCGCTGAAGCCGAAGCTGCTGTCGTCGGCCGGGGTGCGGCTGTCCCCGTCCACCCAGTGGTAGGCGTCGACGCCGCCCCCGTCCAGGAAGATGCCGATGCTCGGGTAGTCGGTGCGGCCGGTCGCGTCGTTACACTCGGTGCTCTGATTCCCGAGACCGATGCTGTAGGTGGAGGTCTCGGTGTAGGTGTCGTCGCCGCTGTTGTCGACGAACACCCCGATTCCCTGACAGTTGGACGCTCCCAAGCCGAGCGAGGTCGACCGCACCGTGTCATCTCCCGACTCGTCGACCAGCACGCCTACCGAGAAGTCGTGCCCGCTGCCCATGCTCACGTTGTAGGGCACGAAGTTCGGGTTGTACTGGTCGTTGCCACCGCCCTCCAGGAGCAGGGCCAGCGCGAAGTGCGCCGCGCCCCCCTGGATGTACCAGAGCGCGTCGTAGCTGTCGTCGCCCCCGCCGTCGGCGAGCAGGCCGGTGCCCTTCCAATAGCCCGTGGCCTGGGCGAACACCCCGGCGGTGTAGGTGTCGACACCACCCAGGTCTCGTAGGGTCGCGAGGCCGCCGGAGAGGTACACCCCGTTGGCGTCGTCGCGCATGCCGAAGCCAGCCCCCTGGCAGAAGCTCGAGTTGCCCTGACCGTTGGCGAGCTGGGGCGAGTAGTAGAGGGTGAGGCCCCCGTAGTCGTTGCCGGGGTCGGCCCACCAGGTGTCGTTCCCGGCCGTGTCATAGGCGACGCCGCCGCTGTGCACGTACGCGAAACCCTGGCTCTGCGCCCAGGTGCGGTAGGTGTCGTCCCCACCCAGATCCAGCAGGAAGCCCCAGCCGAAGACCGCCGCGCCCTGTACCCCGGCCTCGCCCTCGTAGCGGTCGTCCCCGCCGTCGTCGAGCAGGGCGCCGACCCCCAGCGCGCCGAAGCCCTGGCTCATCCGGAGCGACCGGTAGGTGTCGTCGCCACCACCGAGGTCGAAGAGAAGCCCCACGCCGTACCGCCCGGCGCCCTGCCGGGGCGCGTCCGAAAGGGAGAGCGGGTAGCTCCCTCGTCCGTAGCGACCATCGGCGTCCGACACCAACCCGCCCACGGGATCCCGGTCATCCGGCACCTCTTCGTAGGCGTAGGTGTCCGCGCCGCCCAGGTCCACCAGCACCCCCACCGCCTGGTCCTTGTCGGCGGTCGCCCCGGCCGCGCCGGTGTACACGTCGTCGCCCCCCAACTCGAGGTGGAACAGGTCGTTGGGGACGTCCGTCCCGTGGACGTCGTCGGTGCCCGGCGAGACCCGCACGTCGCCCCGGCTGGTGCTGCACGTCCAGGCCGTGTCCCCGCCCGCGAAGGTCTCCAACCCGGCGTCCTCGATCGCGAAGGCGAGCCTCCGCGCCGGATCCATCAACCGCTTCGGCCCGTCCTCCCCCACGAACCAGCGGGTGAACCACTGCAGCCCGGACGCGTCGCTGGTGACGGGGACTGGGTCCTTCCCGTAGAGCACCGTGCCGGGCGCCCCGTTGTAGAGCTCCTTGACGGTGAAGTGGTCCGCGGCGTCGGCGTCGAGGGCGGCGCGGGTCTCGATGACCTCGGCGAGGCCCAGGAACACCGGCGCCAGGGCGCTGGCCAGCGCCGGATCGAGCCCATCGACGGTGCACCCGTCCCCCCCGGCGGCCGCGACCAGCAGGTCGAGCGTGGCCTGGGGGTCCAGGTCGGTGGGGTCGATGGGGTCCGCCGACAAGCCGATGTCCGTCCAGGGGGCATAGGCGGTCAGCGTGGCCGCGACGGGGTGCGCGGCGGCGGCTGCGGCGTCGAGATCCGACTGCACCTGCCGGCCGAAGCAGGGCACCTGCTCGGCGCGGTTGTGGACCGCCACCCACCAGGAGAACTCGAAGTCGTCGGCGGCGATGAAGTCCCAGTCGTTCCACTCGTCGTCGGTGTACCCGAATCGGTCCCGTTCCAACGACGCGTCGGACAGCGCGGCCTCGAGGATCGGCGCCGCCTCCCCGTCGGTGCAGGGAACCGCCGGACCGGCGACATCCCAGACCGGCACATCCCGGATGTCCGGGACGGTCGCCGAGTCATCGACCGGCGATTTGGCAGGATCGGGCGAAGGACACGCGAGGGCCAGGAGCAGGTACATGCCGCATCATGACCCGGATCGCCGGCGTTGGGGAGGGCGCCGTGCCAGGGAAGGCTTGCGCCCACGCGAACAGGCGGTCGGCTGAAGCCGACCGACTATTCCGCCGTACGTCCTTCCCCGTCGCTGCGCGCCAGGGAAGGCTTTCGCCCACGCGAACAGGCGGTCGGCTGAAGCCGACCGACTACTCGCGTTCTTTCATCCGGCGGCTGAGGTCGCCCATGATGTCGCCGAGGCGCGCGCTGGCGTCCCCCTGCTTGCGGAGGATCTCCTTGACGTCGCCGCCCTTGGCCCGCTCGGCGGCGGACCGCTCGGAGAGGCTGACCTTGCGGTCGTGGGCGTCGATGTTGATGATCTCGGCCTGGATCTGCGCGCCGTCCACGTAGGTCTCGGCCCAGTTGGACCCGCCGTTCACCAGCTCGGAGTGGTGGATGAGACCCTCCACGCCGTCCTCGAGCTCCACGAACACGCCGAAGTCGGCCTTGTGCACGATGGTGCCGTTGATGACCTGGCCCAGGTAGTAGCGCGCCGGCACCGAGTACCACGGGTCCTCGGTGAGCTGCTTGATCCCGAGCGAGAAGCGCTCGTTGTCCACGTCCACGTTGAGGACGCGGGCTTCCACTTCGTCGCCCTTGTTGAACTTCTCGGAGGGGTGCTTGACCCGCTGACCCCAGGTCATGTCGGAGATGTGCACCAGCCCGTCGATGCCCTCTTCGATGCCGATGAAGATGCCGAAGTCGGTGATGTTCCGGACGCGGCCACGCACGATGGTACCGACCGGGTACTTCTCGCAGATGAGTTCCCAGGGGTTCTGCTCGAGCTGGCGCATGCCGAGGGAGATGCGCTTGTTGTCGAGGTCGATGCCAAGCACCTTGGCTTCGACGATGTCACCGCTGTTGACGAGCTTGGAGGGGTTCTTGACCCGCTTGTTCCAGGTCATCTCGGAGATGTGCACGAGGCCCTCGATCCCGTCTTCCAGCTCCACGAAGGCGCCGTAGTCCACGATCGAGACGACCTTGCCGCGCACGACGGCGCCGACCGGGTACTTGTACTCGGCGTCTTCCCACGGATCGGGGCGGATCTGCTTGTAGCCGAGGGACACGCGCTGGCTGTCCTCGTCGAACTTGAGGATCTTGACCTCGATCTGGGCGCCCACCTCGAACATCTCGTTGGGGTGCTGGATGCGCCCGTAGGACATGTCCGTGATGTGGAGCAGGCCGTCGATCCCGCCCAGGTCCACGAAGGCCCCGTAGTCGGTGATGTTCTTGATGGTGCCGAT
>JAYVAS010000041.1:0-22892 GCA_043750895.1 Pseudomonadota bacterium | reverse complement strand
CGGCCACCCTCGACAAAGCCACCGCCTATCAGCTGATGATCGGCCTCATCGTGCCCCGCCCCATCGCCTGGGTGGGGACCCGCCAGCCGGGCGGCCCCGACAACCTCGCCCCCTTCTCGTTCTTCATGGGGGTCCAGTCCGCCCCGCCGATCCTCGCGTTCTCGGTGTCCACCGGCCGCGGCGGCACGACCAAGCACACCGCCCGCAACATCGAGGCCAGCGGGGTGTTCACGGTCTCGTTGGTCGAGGTCCCGCACTTCGAGGCGATGCACACCAGCGGCGGCGCCTGGGAGGAGAGCGAGTTCGACGTCACCGGGCTCGCCCGGGGCGTCGGCACCTGCGTGGACGCCCCGTTCGTCGCCGATGCCCGCGCGGCGATGGAGTGTCGCCTCCAGCAGGCCGTCTCCTTCTCCCACACCACCGTGTACTTCGGGGAGGTGCTGTGCTTCCACCTCGCCCCCTCCCTGCTCTCGGAGGGCGTCCTGGACCCCAGCCGACCCGAGCCGGTGGCCCGTCTGGGGGGCGACCTCTACCAGTTGCCCGGCGCCCAGGTCTCCCTCGCCCGGGTCGCGGTCCCGGACGCAAAGACTTCGTAAGCCCGGAAACCTTTTGCCGTTCCCCCAGTCGAGGGCTTCATGCTGTTCCTGCTCGCGCTCCACGCCCACGCTGCCTCCACGCCCGAAGAAGACGCCCTTGCCGCCGAGCTCAACGGCCGCGCCGCCGAAGCGGTGGCGCGCCTGGCCGCCAGCGACGAGCCCGAGAACCTGCAGGCGGCGACGTTGCTCGCGCTCCGCCTGGGCCGATTCGACGACGCCGCGCGGCTGCTCCCCGCGCCCGGGCTGCCGCACCGGGGCTGGGTCGACTGGGCCCGGGTAGACCTGCTCGCCGGTCAGGGTCAGACCGCCGCGGCGGCGCGGCTCGCGCTGGAGCGGCTGGACTACGCGATGAGCCCGGCGCCGCGGACCGCGCTGGTGGCGCGGGTGATCGACTGGGCGCGCGAACGGGAGACGCGTGACCCCGACGGAGCCCGCCAGCTCCTCGAAGCCGTGATCCGGGTCGGGGGACCCGAGGTGCGCGCGGCCGAGGACGCGCTGCTCGCGCTCCCGCTGGCCGAGACCACGCCGCTCGCCGTCCGCATCGCCGCCACACGGACCGGTCCCGACGCCAGCCGCGCGTTGGGGCTCATGCTGGCCGACCGCGACCCACAGCGCGCGCTGATCCTCCTCGGCGAGACCATCCGCACCGGGAGCCCCGCCTCGGCGCTGGTGGCTGGGCGCGCCGTGGCCGACCTCGCGGTGCCCGCCGCGGCCCGCGCGCAGGTGCTCCGGGGACTCGACCGCGCGGAGCTCCCCGCCGGCGCGGTCGCCGGCATCCACTTCGCCTTCGGAAAGGCCGTGGCGGGCCGCAACCCGGAGATCGGCCTCGCCGTGCTCGACCGCCTCGCCCAGGATCCCACCCTGGGAACCGACGCCCGCGTCGCGGCGGCCGAGCTGGAGCCGAACGCAGAACGACGTCAAGCCCGGTGGCAGGCGATCGCCGACGCCGTCGGCAGCTCCGCGCTCGGCATCCGGGCGCAGGGACAGGTGCGGGCGGCGCTGCTCGCCCAGGCGGCGCGCGAGGCGGATCCGAGACGGCGCGCGGCCATCGCCGCCAGCGGCGCCACGCTCACCGGCGCGGCCGCGGACACCGCCCTCCTCTACGCGGCGGTCCCTCCCGGCGGCGGGCGGGCCGAGGCGCTGCGCACCCTCGCCGATCGATTCCCGGGCGGTCCCTGGTGCGCCGAGCTGGCCGAACTGGAGGTGCGCGCCGGCGCCGACCAGGCGACCGCCACCCGGTGGAGCCGCGCGTGCGGGCCGACCGACGGCTGGGGTCGTGCCCTGGCGGCCCGCGCCGACGACGACGATTGGTTGACCGCGATCCCCGCCGACGGCGGCGTGGACGTGATCGTCACCGGCGTGGACCACTTCGAGGTGGCCCAGAACCGCGTGGACCCCGAGGCCCTCTACGCGGCCGGAGACGACAATCCGCTCGCCGCCCGCCTCGACGCCTTCCTCGTCGCCCCGGACCGAACCTGGAAGGTGGCGGCACAGGCCGATCGGGTCCAGCTCGTCCACGTCCCGCTCGCCGGCGCCGACCCGCTCGGGGCCCTGACCATCCGGGTGGGCGACACCCGCACCACCACGCTGGCCGTCCGCCACCGGCTCGACGTCGTGGGCGTACGGGTCGGAGGGGATCTCGCGGTCGGGGTACTCGATGGAGCACGGCCGGTGCCGCGCGCGCGGCTCCATGTGCAGGACGGCGACGCGCCCCCGCGGCTGGTCACCACCGGCGCCGACGGACTGGTGGTGGTGCCGGGCCTCAGCGAGGACGTACGCGTGCTCGCGCGCGCCGGAGACGGCGTGGGCATGGGGCGCTTCGCGATCGCGCCCACGATCCCCGCCGAAGACACCGGCTACGGCGTGGTGGTCGGCGACGCCGGCATCCCGGTGGACGGCGCCCGCCGACCCGTGACCGTGTTCAACCCCGGCGGCCCGGCCCGCAGCCGGACGACGATCGTGTCCCACGGCCCCTACGGCGAGGTCGAGCGGGTGGCCGTGGACCTCGTCGGCGGGGTCGGGGTGGTCTCGCTGTGGCTGGTCGGAAACGGCCGGGTCGAAGTCCTCGGCGCCGAGGGGGAGGTGGCGGCCACGACGCCGGTAGCACCCGCGCAGGAAGCGGAGCGCGCGGTCGCGATCACCACCTCGGGGGAGGCGGTCACCGGCGGCACGCTCACGGTCGAGGTCTGGCCCCGGGTAGACCTCCCGGCCGAGGGTCTGGCGTTGACCACCGTGGTGGCCACGCCGTGGGGGCGCACGACGGAGTCCCACGTGGTCACGAAGCCGGGTCCCGTCCGCCTCGTCGTCCCCCTCCACGGCGCCGCCCCCGGAGACCTCGTGCAGGTGACGGCCACCGTCCCCGGGTCGCCGGTGGTGCGGGTGGCGCTGCCCGTCGCCGGTACCCCCCGGGCCCCGACCCCGCCGGACGCCGACGAGCCGCCCGTTGCCATCGCCCCGTCCCCGGTGCCGGTGCTGAGCGTCGTGCACCGCGATCACGTCGAGAAGGCGTGGTTCGGCCCGCGGGACGCCAACCGCCTTCAGGGCATCGTGCCCGGCCCCAACGACGGCTGGGTGGTGAGCTCCGACGCCGACCTCCCGACCCTGCCCCTCCCCGCGCTCCCGCCCCTCCAACCGAGCCTCACCGCGACCGCGAACCGCGGCGACGCGGGAACCTTCCGCCTCGACGGGCTCCCCGCGGGAGCCCAGACCTGGTGGTGGATCACCGACGGCTCCGACTACCGGGAGGGGCCACCGACCCTCGACCTCCCCGCCGGCTGGCGGGGCCCCCCGGGCGACCCCGGCGAGGCCCTCCTCAGGGAGCCTCAGGACGGCGAGGCCATCGCCGCGGGGCTGCTCGCCGAGGAGGAGCGCACCCGCGAAGCCGCCGCGCTCGAGCGGCTGGACTACGCCTTCGGCGCCGACGCCGAGACGGTCGCCTACGGCGCGTCGGGCTACGGCTCCGGGGGGGGTGGCTTCGGGAGCAAGGGCAACTCCGGCTACGGCCGGGGCGGCGGCGAGGTTGGCACCCCGCAGGAGAGCGGCGTCGCCCCCGGCGTCGACCCCACCCTGCTCGCCAGCGGCGCCGGCCCCGTGGCCGGCTGGACCGCGTCGATCCCCCCCTGGGTCAGCCGGGTGTGGGTCCGCGTGGTGGCCCGTGCCCCGGACGGTCGGTGGACGACCCTCACCAAGGCGGTACCGGTGGGGGGCGAGGCGCTCCTCCCCTGGGGTGCCCCCCCTGCGCCCATCCTTCCGGCCACGATCACCAGCCGCGAGGGCTGGGTCGCCGCCGCCCTCGCCCTGCCGCTCGAGGGGCGGGTGGTGGCGCTTTCGGGCCTCGCCCGACTCGGCGTACCCGGTGCCGACGCGGCGTGGCGGGCCCATCGCCTCGCCGTGGTGCAGTCGACCGCGGCGGCGTTGGCCTTCGGCAAGGACGGCGGCACCCCCCGACGCGGAGACGAGGCTCCCCTCCCCGACGCCCGCCGGGCCGAACGCGCCCGCCAGGCCCTGCTCCTCGCGGGCACCGACGCCGAGCGCGCCCGCGCCGCCGCCACCCGGCTCCTCGAAGACCCCACCCTGAGCGATCCCACCCGCGCCGACGCCGGCCTGGCGCTCTGGCTCGCCGGGGCCGCCCCCGAGGTCATCCGCGCCGCCCTCACCGGCGGAGGCCCGCTCACCGAGGTCGCCCGGGGCCTCGCCCTCCCCGCCGATGCGGACGCGACAGCGCGCTACGCGGCGGTGGTCTGGAACGCCGACGCCGACCCGGTGTTTCGGGGTGCCGCCGTCGTGGCCCTGGCCAGCGTGGCGCGGGGTGCGGTCAGCGCCCCGGCCGCGTCATCGACCACTCCGCCCGCGCTCCCGCTCAGCGTCGAGCCGGCCCTGGCCGCGTGGCGCGGCGAACGGTGGAGCCGCGGTACCTGGGGCGAGGTCGGGGACGTCCCGTGGACCCCTCCGGCGGCGGTGACCGAGGTTCGACGGGGGGACACCGTGCCCGTGCGTGTGCCCATCGCCGCCCACGACGACTGGACCACGCTCGTCTGTCCGGCCGGTCGGGTCGAACTTCCCCCGAGCGCCCTGCCCCGGGTCGAGACCTGCGAGGCCGTGATCGGCGCCGGTCCGTCGACCACGCTGCGCGCCCGCTGGATCGCGCGCGACGGCACCGCCTTGGGAGCGGGATCGGCCACGCTCGCGGTGAGTCCGGCGAGCGACGCGGTGCGACCCCCGGTCAGCCCGCGGGAGCAGCTCGCGCTCGGTCTCGCGCTCAGCCAGAGCGGGAACCCCGCCGGCGAGCCGATGCTCGAGCGGCTCCTCCGCGAGCCCGGCCTGTCCTCAGGCGCGGTGGCCCGGATCGCCGGCGCCCTGCTCGACGCCGCGGTGCGGGCCGGCGACGACGCCCGCATCGTCGAGACCTTCCGGCGCTACCGGGAGCTCGTCCCCGACGGGGACCTCGGACTCGGCACCGCCGCCGCGTTCGCCCACGCCGTGGCCCCGCGGGATCCCGCGCGCGCCATCGCGGCGAGTCGGGTGGTGATGGACGGCCGGTTCCGCGAAGAGCTCGCCGCCGTGGGCGTCATCCGGGAGGCCGGGCTCGACCTGACCTCGCTGAAGCTGCTCCGCGAGCTGGTGGCCGACCACCCCGAGACCCCGACCGTGGCCCAGGCGCGCGCGCTCGCCCCCACCCTCCTCGTGGAGCGGGCCGATGGCGACGGGGACCGTCTGGGGTACACGCGGAACTCCCTCCGACACACCGCGGCGGCCGAACTCGCGCGCTTCCTCGTGCTCCACCCGGAGGACCCGGGGGCACCCGAGTCGGCGGTGCTCCTCGTCGGGACCCTCCAGCAGCTCGCCGACGCCGATCGCACCCGGCGCGTGGTCGGGCCGCTCTCCCGCCGGTACGCCACGTCCGCGTTCGGCTGGCTGCTCGGCCTCGCCGACGCCCAGACGCAGCTGGACGACGGCAACGGCGCCGGGGCGCTCGCCCGCCTTTCCACCGTCCCCGCCGGGGCGGGCGACGCCGAGGTCAGCCTGCTCCGGGGGCGCGCGCTGGAGATGATGGGTCGACGCGAAGAGGCCGAAGCCGCCTACCTCAGCTCCGCCCTGCCCGAGGCCCGGGCGCGCTACCTCTGGGTCACGCGGCGCACCTTCCCCCTCCCCCCCCTCGTGGCCGACGTCGACAGCCTGGCCGGCGAGCTGACGCCCGGCAGCCGGGTGCACCTCGTGACCACGGCGCTGCAACTCGAGCGCCTCCTCCTTCGGGACAACGGGGTCCTGGGTGCCAGCGAGGTGCGGCTGGACGGCCTCACTGCCGCGTTCGACCGCCGCGTGGTAGTGGCCGCCAACGGCGACCTCCCGCTGCCGTCGCTCCCCCCGGGGGCGTGGCTGGTCACCGCCGAGATCGAGGGCGTGGTCGCCCGGAGCATCCTGCTCACCGATGCCCTCGAGGTCCGGACCGATCCCCAGGAACAGGGCACGCTCGTCGAGGTCCGCACCCGCACCGGCACCCCGGTCGAAGGCGCGGCCGTGTGGGCCTTCGACGAGGCGGGCGAGACCCACGCGAGGGTGACAGACCGGACCGGCACCGTCTGGGCGCCGGGCGGCGTGGTCGCGGTCCTGGCCCGGGCCGACGGACGATACGGCTGGGACACCCTCATCCCCGCCGGCACCTACGACGAAGCGCAGGCCTACCCCGCGGCCCGATCGATGCTCGGGTCCGGCACCAACAGCGAGGGCTACGGGACGCTCTTCGATCAGGCGGTGGAGTCCAAGGTGGACGCCAGCGCGCTCTGACCTCGGTGACGATCCGCGGCGGCCCGGATTTTCCGTCGCTGAACGGTCACACGACCGCTACAATACCGGGATGTTCGCCCTCCTCGTCGCCGCCGCATGCAGTCCGGAGATCCCCGAGGCCCCCCCGCCGAAGGTCATCCAAGACCTGACCCAAACGGAGGACACCGCGGGTGATCCCACGGACACCGACGAGACCGACCCGGTCGACACCGGTGAACCGTCGACCGTCCCCGTCGAGGACCCGCCCGCGCCCCGGATCGTGCTCAACGAGGTGATGTCCGAGAACACCTGCACGCTCAGCAACGGCGCCGGGGCCCTGCCCGACTGGATCGAGCTGTACAACCCCACGGCCGAGCCGGTCGGCCTCGACCGCATGGCGGTGTGGGACGCGAGCGGCATCGTCTGGATGGGGCCGGCCGGGCAGTCCCTCGACCCCGGTGGCTACCTCATCCTCTACGCCGACGGCGCCGAAGGCGACCTCCACACCCCGTGGTCATTGGACAACGACGGCGACACCCTCACCCTCTCGGTGGACGGCGAGGTGGTGGACCGGATGAACATGGGCCAGATCGGCGACGACATCTCGTGGGCCCGCTTCCCGGACGGCGGGAGCTGGGACGTCACGGTCGAGGTCACGCCGGGGGCGAGCAACGGCAACACCCCGTCTGAGACCCTCGACCCGCTCTCGGTGCTCTACACCCTCGACGCCATCGATCGGGTCGACATCACCCTGAGCAGCGCCGCCTACAGCAGCCTGAGCAGCGCGAGCTCCACGTACGTGGAGGCGACCTTCAACCTCGGGGGCATCGAGTACGAGCCGGTGGGCGCGCGCCTCCGTGGCTCGATGACCTTCCAGCCCCTGACCGGCAAGGCGGCGTGGAAGATCGACATGAACCGGTTCGAGGACTTCAGCTACCGGGGGCAGAAGAAGTTCAACATCATCAACATGTACTACGACGCGTCCATGGTCCGCGAGTACATGGCCTACTACGTCTTCCGCGAGTTCGGCGTCCCGTCCGCCCGCAACCGGTACATCCGGACCTACCTCAACGACGCCTACCTGGGCGTCGAGCTGCTCTCCGAGGTCTACGACGCCGAGTTCCTCCGCAACTGGTACGGGAACCCCGACGGCGACGGCTACATGGTGTGGGAGGAGGGCTACACCGAGTGTGAGGTGGGCCCGTGCGACTCCTCCATCGTGACCAACATGCTGGCGAAGCTCAACGAGAACGCGAGCCATCCCAGCGACGACGACATCGCCGAGCTGGAGACCATGCTCGACCTGGACGCGGCCCTCCGGGAGATCGCCGGGGAGCTGACACTCGGGCAGTGGGACGGCTACTGCGCCCCCCACAACTACCGCTACGCCTACAACCCGGACACGGGCCTGCTCCAGATCATGCCGTCCTCGTTGGACCTGCTCTTCGACAACCTCGGGTACAGCTACGGCGGGAACTACTACAGCTGCAACGGGCCCATCCTCAACTACTGCCTCAACAACGAGGCGTGTGACGAGCGGTATTCGCAGCTCCTCCTCGAGCTGGCAGATGGCATCGAGGAGTCCTACGCGATCGACGAGACCATGGATCGCATCTACGAGCTGGTCGAGCCCTACGCGGGCGACGAGCCGCGCGGGCAGTACTCCTACGCCAGCTACGTCTCCCAGTTCGAGTACGTCAGGACCTACCTCCGCGAGCTGCCCGAGGAGATTCGCGACCAGGTGGACGCCCACTGATCACAGGGCGTAGAGGGCGCCAATGCGCCCGGCCTCATCAGGCGCTCCGCGCGTCCCGAGCCGTCAGGACGACGCGACGGCCGTCCGCCCGGTGACCCGCCGCACGGGCACCGAGCTCACCACGCTCACGGTGTCGGCCGCCTTCTCGAGGCGTACGTCCACGTGATCGCGGTCGATCTCGCAATACCGGGCGATGACATCGAGGATCTCCTGCTTCATCGCCGCGAGTTGCGGCGCGGAGAGATCCACCTGATCGTGCAGGAGCAGCACCTTGAGGCGCGACTTCGCGTCCTCCTTGGAGCCCCCGCCCATGGCCTTCCCAAAGAACCGGTCGAAGATCGTCTTCATCCCACCATCTCCTTCGCCGGCGCGAGCCCGAACCAACGCTTCATGGTCGTCCACACGGTGTCCGCCTCCTCGGTGGCCACGAAGGGCACGTTCTCCTCCCCCGTGATGCGGCGGGCGATGCGGCGGTAGGCCTCGCCGACGATCGACTTCTCATCGAACGCGGCCGGGGCTCCCCGGTTGGCGCTGACGATGACGTCCTCGTGGTCGGGCACCATCCCCACCAGCGGGATGGCGAGGATCTCGAGGATGTCCTCCTTGTTCATCATGTCGCCCCGCTTGACCATCTTGGCGCGGAAGCGGTTCACGATGAGGGTCGGCTCCGGCAGCTCGGCGGCCTCGACCAGCCCGATGATGCGGTCCGCGTCACGAATCGCCGACACCTCGGGGGTGGTCACGATGATGGCCCGGTCGGCGCCGGCGATGCTGTTCTTGAAGCCCTGCTCGATGCCCGCGGGACAGTCGATGATCACGTAGTCGAACTCGGCCTTGAGCTGGGTCACGAGCTTGCGCATCTGCTCGGGGTTGACCGCGTTCTTGTCCCGGGTCTGGGCCGCGGGGAGCAGGTAGAGGTTCTCGAGGCGCTTGTCCTTGATGAGCGCCTGGCGGAGCCGGCACTCGCCTTCGATGACGTGCACCAGGTCGTAGACGATCCGGTTCTCGAGGCCGAGGATGACGTCCAGGTTGCGGAGGCCGATGTCGGCGTCGACGACGACCACCCGCTTACCCAGCAGAGCCAGGGCCACGCCGAGGTTCGCGGTGGTGGTCGTCTTGCCGACCCCCCCCTTCCCGGACGTGATGACGATGCACTCGCTCATGAAAGCTCCTTCAGATGAGGATGGCGGCCGCGGTACGGCTCGATCAGGATGGATCCCTCCGAGATCCAGGCGATCTCGGGGGCGTACTGGCGGGCGGGACGATCGGAGTCGGCGTCGGCGCCGATGTGGATCACCCGGCCGATACGAATCTGGCTGGGGCGCATGTCGAGGGCGAACACCACCGCGGTGTCGTCCCCGCGGGTGCCCGCGCTCGCGAGGCCTTTGAGTGCCCCGTAGACGTAGATGCTGCCGCCGGCGACGATCTGGGCGCCGGGATTGACGTCCCCGAAGATCTGGACATCGCCCGAGAAGCGGATCATCGCGCCGGAGCGGACGTGACCGGGCACCGTGAGCACCCGCCCCCCGATCTCGCTGGCGTCGTGGTCTTCGGCGGGGATGGCTTCCCGCACCAGCTCGGTCGGGACCTCTTCCCCGGCCGGAACCACCTCCTCGGCGCGCTCGAGCACCGGAGCCGACAGGTGCACCTTCAGCTTCAGCTCTTTCTCCGCGTACTTGTGGAGCGCGCCGGGGCTGAGGTGCAGTCCGACCACCTCGATGTCGAACTCCTTGAGCAAGGTCAGGATGCGCCGGAGGTCGAACAGCTCCAGGTCCCGGTCACCGAAGTCCAGCCGGACCCGGGCACCACGAAAGCGGGCCGGAACCTCGGCGAGCAGCTCGCGGAGGGCGCCGCGGAGCACATCGAAGGACACCTCGGCCGAGAGCGTCACGACCAGCACCCCTCCTGGAGCGCTGCGGAGCGTGAACGGGGTCGCCGAATGCGAGCCCGGGGGCGCGGACGCGCCGGTGGCGGAGAGCGACATGGGGGTGACTTCGGCGGGAGGGAGGGAAGGGCATCCCGGGGAGGGACACGCGGGGCAGACCGATCAAGATCTGCTCGAAACCTACCACGTTGCACCTACGTAGTGCAAAATAAATCTTGCGCCGTCAATACTTGTGGCGCCGCCGCCTCCCGCGAGGCCGCCGACCTCAGCTCGCGTGCTTCTTCAGCAATCCGGCCACCCGCGGCATGGCAGTGATCGTGTGCTTGACGCCCTCGGGACGGAGCTTCTCATAGGTGGCCTTCACCGGGCCGGAGGCCCCGGAGGCCCGGCGATCGGTGATCTTCAGCAGCGCCTCGGCGACGCGGGGGGCCTGACCGCGAAAGGTGGCGGCGGGATCCCCGCCCGCGGCCTGGCACTCGGCCCAGATCGGGTCGACGGCGCCGGCGAATTCGTCCAGCAGCGCGTTGAGCGCCTGGCCCACGAAACCGGGGCGGACCTTCTTGACCATCCCGAACGCGGCCTTGATCGCCATCCCCGAGAGGCCGCCCTTGTCGGCGACCTCCGCTTCGATGACGTTCACGCCGTCGTCCACCACCGCATGCCGCTTGTTCGGGTCCGCGATCACCGCGCTGAGGCTCGCCATGTGCTTGTGCTCCTGGAATCAGAAATTGATCTCGTTGCTCGCGCCGCCGCCCGACCCCGAAGCGCCGACCCCGGCGCCCCCACCGGGACAGCGCGGGAAGGACGTCTTGCCGCCGAACTCCCGGAACCGCGCGCCGACGTAGGCACGCCCCCAGCAGGAGTAACGCCCGGCCTTGACGGCCTTCTCGGCGCACCCGTAGCTCTGCTCGAAGTCCCGGTCGTTCTGGTACCAGAGGATGTCCTCGGCGGACTGTTCGGTGACCGGCTTGTCCGACACGTAGGTGCGCACCCAGAAGGGCGCGGCGTCACAGAGGATCGCGGCGGCCTCGGGGGCGGCCGTCTTGGCGAGGGTCTGCATCAGCAGCAGCCGGACGGCCGGGTCCGCCTCGACCGTCATCGTGCGCTCCCGCAGACAGGCGAGCACGGCCGGATCCCGGCTCGACTTCGTCATCGCGATCGCCGCGGAACGCACCGACGGATCCGGGTCCGCCAGCATCGCCGGACACAGCGTGGCCGCGAAGTCCGGGGTGTGGGCCTGCCGGAAGGACTCGAGCGCCGCCGCGCGCACCGCCGGGTCGGCGTGCGTGGTGGCCAGGGTGTGGAGCGCCCCCGTGGCGGCGGCCTGACCGGCGAGCGTGCGCACCGCGGCGATCACCCAGGTGTTGGGGTGGGTGGCCAGGCCGTCCACGAGGAGCGCGACCTCGGCCGGGTCCTTCGTCCCGGTGAGGATGGGGAGCGCGGCGGCCTGGACGGTGGGATCCGCGTCGGTCGTGGCGGCCATGACCAGGCGCGCGCGGACCGACGGCACGCGGACGTCCAACAACGCCGCGGCGAGGCCCGCCCGGTCGGTGAGCGCGGCGTCGTCGAGGAGGCGGGCGGCACAACCGGCGCGCCCATCGTCCTTGGCCTTCCGCATGCCCTCGAGCACCGCCGGATCCCACGCCCCTTCGTAGGTCAGGTGGTCGCAGAGGCAGGTGCTGCTCATCTTGTCGATGCTGACGATCTTCTCGGCGGCGTAGCTCCGGGTCTCGGCCTCCTTCATGGTGAGACCCACGCAGAGCACCTCCTCGTCACGGGTCCCGATCGCCCGGTCGATGTCTCCCTTCGAGACGAACGAGGGGGTGAGGCTGAAGCAGGCGGCGAGGAACAGGAACACGGGCACCCCGAGGCGCCCCCCGCTATCCGAAAAGTGCCCCCCCGTCGCGCCCGGTCGGCGCCTACCTGGTCGAAGCGCCCTCGGCGCGGGTCGGGAGATCCTGGTCCGGCCCCTTCCGCCACGCCGCGACGCCCTCCGCGACGGCCGCGACCAGGCGCTTCGGCACCGCCGTGGTCCGCCAGCGCAACGTGCGGGCCACGGCGATCGACCCGAAGGTGGTCAGGAACAGCGGGAACCGCCTCCAGCCGCGGTGTTTGAGCATGAAGTAGGCGGTGGAGCGGAAGCGCCAGAACTCGTACCGGACCGCGTCCTCGGCCCGCACCCCCCCGGTGGGCGCCGAGAGGTGCACCAGCTCGGCGTCGGGTTCGTAGCGCAGCTCCCACCCGGCGGCGGCGACCCGCATGGAGAAGTCGGTGTCCTCGAGCAGGGCGGTGCCGGTGTAGTTACGATCGAAGCCGCCGACGTCGTCGAACACCACCCGACGGTAGCTCATGTTCGCACCCTTCAGGCTCTCGATGGTCCGCGCTTCCGTCCCCCACAGGTTGGTGATCGTCCGCCCGCCGGGCGAGATGTGGGACGCCGTGTCGCGGGCGTTGGGCCGGACCGAGCGCTCCACGATCCGCCCCGTGACCCCACCCACCCGCGG
Source organism: Pseudomonadota bacterium (assembly GCA_043750895.1). Lineage (GTDB taxonomy): Bacteria > Myxococcota_A > UBA796 > UBA796 > SXON01 > JAYVAS01. The sequence continues at coordinate 10,388 of JAYVAS010000041.1, read as the reverse complement.
GTCCCGGTAGGCGGCGAGGTGGGCGTCCAGGAATCCAGGGTCGAGCAGGATGACGTCGTCGTCGAGGAAGAGCACGATGCGCCCCGCCACCCGGACGATGCCTTCGTTGCGTGCGTTCGGGAGGCCCTTGACGGGGAGGTGCACGTACTTGAGCCGGTCATCGGCCTGCTCGGCGACGAAGCGCTCGTTCGCCGCGCGGCCCTCGGGGTCGGATTGGTCCACCACCCAGCACTCGAGGTCCCGAAACCGCTGGGCCAGCACCTGGCGCACCGTGTCGTGGAGCAGGCGCCCGCGGTTCAGGGTCGGGATCACCACGGAGAGCTCAGCCACGGGCTTCCTCGTACAACGCCAAGAGGCGGTCGACACTGCGCGTCCAGGTGAAGCGCCGCTCGACCATCGCCCGGGCGTAGCTCCGTTTCTCGGTGTGGTCCTCGGTCATTCCCCGCGACAGAGCGGCGCGCAGCGCGCCCACATCCCCGGCGGGCACGAGCAGCCCCGCTTTCCCGTCGGCGAGGTAGTCGTCCCGCGCCGCCTCGACCGCGTCGCTCACCACCGTCAGCGCACCCGCGTACATCCCTTCGAACACGACGCCGCCCACGGTTTCCCCCCGAGACGGCAGACAGACGATGTCCGACTCCATCAGGAGCGCCATCAACTCGGCGCGCGGCAGCTCGGTGAACACCACCCGATCGCCGGCAGGGGCCGCTTGCTGGCGGAGCTGCGCGAACCAGGCCGCTTCGTTCACCGGGCCGGCGACCACGAGGCGCCAGCCGTTGCCCAGGAGCGGCACGGCGGCCTCCACCAGCAGATCCGCCCCCTTCTGTCGGGAGATGCGGCTCGGCGCCACGATCAGGCGGTCGAGCCCCAGGCCGAGCTTCCGCCGCACCCCCTGCCCGTCCGGCGGCATCACCGACGCGAACTCTCGGGGATCGACCGCCATCCCGATGTGCACCCGCACGTTGGGGAGACCCAACGTCTCCCGGAGCGCCTCCGCGGCGGTGTTCGAGTCGGCCAGGACCAGGTTCGCCCCCGCGAGCTGGCGACGGGTCCACGCCTTCCAGTAGGCCGCGCGCACCTTCTTGCCGACCCCGCCCCGCCCACCCAGGATCTCGCGCAAGAAGTCGGAGGTGACGTAGTTCTGCACCACCAGCGGCGTCCCCAACGCGCGTGCCCGCCCCGCCAGCGCGTCGAGGTGGAACGACGGATACCCGACACAGACCAGCAGATCGGCCGGCAGCCACGCCTCGGCGTAGACCGAGGGCGTCAGGACGTCCTTCTCCAGCGGGTTTCGGAACGGAAGGCGGAGCGAACGCCGACGGTGCACGTGCACCCGGTTCTCCACCGTCGACCCCGCCGGCCGTATCGAACCCAGGTTGATGTTGGTGTACGGCGTGGTGTGGACGTGCACCTCGTGGCCGCGCCGGGCGAGCTCCTCTGCCTGATGCCGCAGGATCACTTCCCCGCCGCCGATGCACGGTGGGTAGAAGTAGGCGAAGAAACGAATTCGCATCGGAGCGGGCCAAGCTACCCCATACGGCCGGTGCCGGACACGTCGGTGGACGCGCCCGCCGGCCCGCGCGCGGCCTCCATCCCGAGCCGACGCGCCAGGGCCCGAACCGACAACAGGGGCCCACCGGCGAGGAGGACCCCCACGCCGAGGGCCACCAACCCCGGCACCGCCGAGATCCACAGGTCGCTCCGCCCCGCCAGCAGCAGCAGGGGGAACGTCAGCAGCGACACCAGCATCCCCGCCGCCCACGCGCTGGTGACGAGGAGGATCTGGAGCCACCACAGGGCCGACGCGTGCGGGGCGTGGGCCCGGTACAGCGCGCGCCAGCCCAGCCACGGGCCGTCCGGCTCGCCCCCCGACAGCCCGTACCGCGCCGCCAGGAGGTAGATCACCCACGCGTCGGCCGCCGTACCGGACGGCAGGTAGCGCGGTTCGGGACGCCGGCTCATGTTCCCCAGGCGACCAAGGCCAACGCCAACGCCACCACGAGACTGAGCGCGCCGACGATGGGGAACGCCAGCTCGGCGAGGGCCCCCAGCGCCGCGAGCACCAACCCTACCGGATAGGTGCTGCGCGGAGTCCCTGCATGTCCACCCTCGGCCGAGACATCGCCGCCGCGCAGCTGGAGTTGGCGCGCACCCCGCGCACCCCCCCCCTCCTGGCGCAGTTGGGCGACGCCCGAACGCCCGCCGCCCTCGGCCAGCTGGCCCGGCAGGCGATAGTCGACCACGCACCGCTCCTCGGCCGTCCAACCGGGGAAGCGCCGCAACGGCTGCGGCGGGAATACCGGGAAGCGCTCGGTTTCAGCGAACTCGACCTCGCCTACCGGGAGCTCTACCCGGGGCTCGACACCGGCATCTACGGGTGCTCCCATTCGATGGGCATCCCCTCGGTGGCCGGGCCCGCGGCGGTGGTGGCACAGCTCGGTGAGCTGGTGCGTGACGGCATCGGGGTCTGGGACGACGGCCTGTGGGGATCGGTGATGGACCGGTACCGCGCCGCCTGCGCCGAGCTGGTGGGCGGCAACCTCGTCGACGGGGACGTCGCCTGGTTCCCCAACGTCTCCGAAGCGCTGCACGCCACCCTCGAAGGCATCCATGGCGGCACGCTCGTCTACACGGCAGGCCACTTCACCACGGGCCACTACGTCCACCACCAGTGGGCGTCGAACTCCGGGGGCAAGCTCGTCGAGGTGCCCGTGGACGCCGACGGCTCCGTGCCCACGGAGCGCCTCGTGGCCGCCCTGACGCCCGACGTTCGGGTGCTGTCGATCTCCCACGCCCTGTTCGAGTCGGGATGGCTCCAGGACCTGCCCACGCTGGCCCGGGCGCTGCGGGAGCGCTGCCCGGACGCCCTGCTGCTCGTCGACGCCTACCAGACCGCGGGTTCGGTGCCCATCGACGCCGCGGCGCTCGGCGACCACGTGGTCGTCACCGCGGGCGGGCACAAGCAGCTGCGGTCCTCCGCCGGCGCGGGCTTCCTGTACCTGCCTCGCCGGTGGTGCCGGACCCTGACCCCCGCGCGGACCGGGTGGTGGGGCCACGCCGACCCGTTTGCGTTCGAAAAAGGCCCTGTGCGTCGTGCCGAGGACGCCACCCGCTTCCGGAGCGGCACGCCCACGCTGGCCGGGATGGCCATGTTGCTCGGCGAGCTCGCGGCCCTGGGCTCCAGCGCCGACGGTTCCATCTCCGGCGGCGTTCGCCGCGCGCGCCGCGTCACGACCGGGCTCGTGGCGCAGCTCTGCGATCGCGCCCGCGGCGCGGGCCTGCGGGTTCGGGGGGATTGGCCGGCCGACCGGCGGGCGGCCTTCGTGTGCCTGGAGCTCGAGCAGGCCCGGGGCATCAACGACGCGCTGGGACACGCGGGGATCCGCACGGACTTCCGACCGCGGCGGCCGGGTGGCGACGCGGGCTGGATTCGCGCGAGCGGCAACAGCGCCGCCTTCCCGTACGAGATGGACGCGATCATCGACGCAATTGCGGCGCACCCGGGCTCCCTTCCGACCGGCGGTCGGTGACCGGCCGACCGGAATCGGCATCGACCCAGGTGGTGCGGCGCGTGAAGCCGTCGGTCCACTCCAAGGCCAGGGTTCGCCCCTCGGCCCGGAGCCCCGACAGCTCCGGGCCGCCCACGATCGAGAAGGCGAGCTCCTCTCCCGACGGATCCACCCGGAGGACGGCCCAGCGATCTTCGGCATGAAGGGCGATGAGCACCGTGCCGTCCTCCAACACCACCAGCGCGACCCCGTGCGGACCCGGCAACGGCCACACCCGGTGGATCTCGGAGTCGCCGTCTTCGTTCACCGTCCACCAGCAGACCGACTCCGCGTCGGCCGTGAGCAGGTGCGCCCGACCGTCGGGACCGAGCCGGACGGCGTCCGGCGCGTCCGGGCGTTCGGAGGGGACACACGCCGACGACGCCGGTACGACAGCGGCGAGCACAGAGAGGATGAACACGAGCACCTCGGGGGTGCACGCAGCCTTCGCAAGCGCCGTGCCAACGGAGACACCTGGGCAATTCCGCCGACGCGGGGCCGCTGACAGCTGTCAGTGACGGACGTCCGTCACGACTTCCGTCACCTCGGCACCGTCAAGCGCGAATCAGTCCTCCGACCCGCCGCCGCCCCGCCCCTGCTTGACTGAAGCCCGGATCCGCTTCCCCGCGAGCCGACGCTCCTGCGAGCCGCGGGTGGGCCGGGTGGCGCGCCGTTGCCGAGCCGGCGGCGCGTAGTGCCGCTCCAGGAGGACCCGCAGCCGATCGAGCGCCACCCCGATGTTCTGGGATTGGCTGCGTCGCTCGGTGGCCTGGGCGACGATCCCCGTCGGCCGGTGGCGCAACCGGACCGCCGACTCGGTCTTGTTCCGGTGCTGGCCACCGGGACCCGAGCCTCGGAAGGTCTCCACGTCGCATTCGGCGAGCAGTCCGGCATCGTCGGGGAGGATCACGAGACGGCTCGGGTCGGCAGCGGGGGCAGCTCGCCGGGGTTCTTTCCCAGCTCGGCGAGGTGGGAGGTCAACCAGGCGTGGACCGCTTCCATTCCGATGGGTCCAGGCGCGAGTTGGGGCAGCGGATCGAAGGCCGCCGCGAGGAAGTCCTCCTCCGGAGCCCCCAGCTTCTTGCGCGCGTCGGCGAGGTAGGTGTCGCGGTCCTTGGGCCGGAGCACGTCCACCTTGTTGACCACCGCCAGGACGGGCTTTCCGCTCGCCCGACAGCGCTGGTAGTCGGCGAGCTCCCGGGCCTGGACCCCCCCCTCGGCGTTGACGACGTAGAGGAAGACGTCGATGTGGTCGAGCACCTGACGGGCCTCTTCGGTGACCCGCTCGACGACGTCCCCCATCCCGGGGGTGTTGACCACGTAGAGCGCCGTGGAGCCCGGGAGGCGCTGGATCGCGACCTCCTTGGTCGACCCGGCGATCGGCGAGATGTTGCCGGAGTCGATCCCGAACAGGGCCTTGATGCCGGCGTCCTTCCCGGTCGAGGGGCTACCGACCACGCCGATGGTGACCCGGTGCAAGACGATCTGCCGGAGCCGCGCGACCTCGATCACCGCCGCGAGCAGGCGCTCGGGTTCGGGCCGGAGCTTCCACCAGAGAAAGAACGGGATCAGCGGGGCCGCGACCACCCGGAACAGGCAGCCGATCGGAGAGAGGTTGAGGAGGAGGAGGGCGAGGGTGCCGGTGGGCGTGCGCACGACCTCGACCGTCTGAGTGATGGCGTAGTCGAGCCCGCCTCCGAACCGGCTGCGCGCGGCCGCGAGCGCGCCGGTTCCGTCGTCCGGCGCCGGTGCGTCCAGGCCGAGGTCCTTCCAGAAGCGCGTCCGACTGGCCGGATCCAGCCGCGACCACTGATCCTTGAAGTGGGCCCGGACGATGCCCTGCTCCATCTCCAACGTCGTCCCGGGCTCGATCCCGAAACGAGCCGCAACCCCGGCCAGCACTTCAGGGTAGGGCAAGCCCTTCCCTCCCCGCAGCGCGTTGCGGATCTCGTGGCTGCCCATTCGGCACAACGCCGCCGCGAGCACGCGCACGAGGTCGGAGAGGCCGAGACCGGGGGTCGCCACCTTCAACAGGCGCGCGAGGACCTCCAGCTCGGCCCGATGACAGCGGTGGAGGAGCTCCTCGAGGGAGTCGGTGGCGGCGGACCGGGCCATGGGGGACGGCTAGGACTTCGGCGGAGGAAGCGCGGGGTCGTGACGCAGCTTGAACTGCCAGGCCGCGGCGTCGAACACCGTCCGCAGCGCGTCGGAGTCGATCTTCCGCCCCGACTGGAACCAGGCGACGGACGCCTTGCCCACCCCGTAGGTCGTTCCTCCGGCGACCGCTGCACCCACCGCGAGGATCGCGCCCTCCACGAGCTGACCGCCCGGGATCCAACCCGCCGCCTTCAGGGCCTCGGCCCCCCACCGGACGAAGCCGCGCATGCCCCCGGAGAGGACTTCACCCATGATGAACACCGCGACGTCCTTGTCCACGGGCACCGAGAAGACCTCGGCGATGTCCCGGATGAGCTTCACCTGGATGGCGGTGACCACCGCCAGGTCGGCGCCGGGGATGGGCACCGCGCCGGCCATGCTGGCGCGACGCGCGGCCTGCACGATGAGCGGCTCACAGGCCATCTCCTTGTTGCGGAGCTGCTTGGCGAGCAGGAGGTCCTTCCCCTTGGCCGCGAGCTGCTCGGAGATCCACGCGTAGACCTTCTCGACGCCGATCGGGGTCTCGGAGAGGGCGGGGAGCGGATCGAAGGCGACCTCCACCGCCATGTCGGGATCCACCCCGAGCTGCGCGAGCGTGGCGGCCACGAACGTCTCCCGCTGGTGAGGCCGGATCAGGTCCATCTTGTTGAGGCACACCAGGACCGGCTTGCCCCGGGCGCGGACCGCGTCCAGGTCAGACTTCTCGTCGATGGTGGCGCCGCCCTCGGCGTTGACCACGTAGATCACGACGTCGAGCTGGTCGAGCGCCTCTCGCGCCGCAGCGTCGACCGAACCCCGGATGTCCCCGAACCCGGGCGCGTTGACGATGAGGACCCGTCCCTCCCGATCGAGGGGAGCCACGCGGATGCGGTCGGTGGACCCGGGGATGGGGGAGATCTCGCCGAAGTCGATGCCGAACAACGCGCGGATGCCCGAGTCCTTGCCCGAGGACGCCGACCCCAGGAAGGCCACGGTGACACGCTCGGAGAGGGCGCGCGCCAGCTCCCCTTCGGATTGGAGCCAGGCTCGGTCGCCTTCAGCCCGCACCAGATCGCGGATGTCGTCCATCGTACTCCTCTCTCCTACGTACTCCGGCAGCGGCGCGGACGGCACCCGGGCCGGCGCCGGTGGGGCGGGGTAGGCCATCCCATGCCCACCGCCGTCAGCTCCCTGGTCGCCGATCGGTTCCCCGCCCACCTCCCCCGCTATCAGGCGCTCATCGAGGCGGGGCTCACCCCGTTCTTCTACGATCACGACCAGGACTGGCTGGTCTACATCGCGGTCGGACCCGCGCAGCTGGCGTACGTCACGGTGGACTCCGCCAAGGACACCATCCGGCTGATCCGACTCCAGCATGTGGTGGGCAGCAGCTTTCTGGTGGAGGACGAGGCGACCTCCTTGTCGCTCCAGGTGGCCCCGCCGGTGTCGGTCGTCACCCTCCGCGCCACGACGGACGCCGGGCGGGCCCAGCTCACGGCGCTCCATCTGCATCTTCTTCACCACCCGCACGCGGGATCTTCACGCGGGTGAACCGAATCCATGCTTCGGTAGAGGGGTGCTGACGTTCTTCCTCCTCTGCTGCGCGCCCCCCTCCCCTCTGGGAGAGGACTCCGTGGGCGCCGGTGGCGACTCGGCGCCCAGCGACCCCGACCGCGACGGCGACGGCACCCCCGACGACGACGACTGCGCCGAGCGGGACGCAGCGGTCCACCCCGGGGCGACCGAGCGGGCCAACGGCATCGACGACGACTGCGACGGCGTCATCGACGACCCGATCGACGTGCAGAGCGCCGACGCTTCCGCGGTCGGATGGGAGACCGGCGCGGGGCTCGGGCAGGGCGTCGCCATCGTGCACGGTCGGCTGTGGATCGGCGCCCACGGGGACTCGGTGAGCGAGGGTGGCGAAGGTCGGCTCTACGGGTACGACCTACCGGTGACAGGCGCAGTGACGCCCGATGAGGCCGACGCCGAAGTCCGCGGGGAGGCCCCGGGCGGCGGGCTCGGGTTCAACGTGACCGGCGCCGATCTCGACGCCGACGGGGTGGCCGAGGTCTGCGCGAGCCTTCCAGGGGCGATCTCGGTCGCCTGCTTCGACGCCGGCTTCACCGCCGTCGCCTCGTCCCGGGCCGCGCTCTACACCTTCCAGAGCACGCTCTCCACCAGTCGATTCGGCGCCGCGGTGGCCAGCGGCGACTTCGACGGCAACGGCGCACCCGACATCGCCATCGCCGCCCCGGATGCCGACGGACCGGGAGGCGACAACGACCGCGGCGCGGGCGCGGTGCTCCTCGGACTGGACGCCGCCGGCGCGGGCCACGCCACCCTCACCGACTGGGTCTCCGGGCCGTTCCGCGAAGCCCGCGCCGGCACCGGGATGACCGCCGGGGACCTCGACGGCGACGGCATCCCCAGCCTCGTGGTCGGCGTCCCCATCGCCGACTTCCCGGGGCGCATCTACCTACTCGACGGCACCCCTCCGCCGAGCTTCGGCGACCTTCCCCCCTGGTACGAGGGATCGGTGGACGGCGACGGCGCTGGGACCGCCCTCGCGCTCGCCGACCTGGACCGGGATGGCTACGGGGATGTCGTGGTGGGGGTTCCGGGAGACCACCTGGTCGGCGTGGTCTACGGATCCAGCTCGGCCGACACCCGAACCGGCGTCACCCTGAACGCATCGCTCGTGGACGGGGAAGCCAGCGGCTTCGGCCGGTCGGTGGCGGCGGTGGACCCGGACGGAGACGGGCGGAGCGAGATCGCGGTGGGCAGCGAGGGTCGGGTGACGGTGTTCGCCGGCCCCTTCGCCGGGACCGTGGAGACCCGTTCGGCAGTGGTCTCGGCCCCCGATCACGGCGCGCTCACCGTCGCCGGCGGGAACGACCTGTTGGTGTCCGATCCGTCCGATCCGGGGGCGGTCTGGCTGTTCCCGGGATGGGCCCTGGCCCGGTGAGCCCGTAGTATGCTCGGGCGGTGTGGTCCCTCCTGCTCGGCGCCTGCTCCCCCGCCTTCCTCGCTGACGTCGGCTCTCCGACCGGTTTGGCGTCGGGGCTGGGCGCCGATCTCCCCGCGGTCACGCTCAACGAGGTGATGCCGCGGAACGACTCGACCCTCACCCACGGGACGCTCGAGTTCCCCGACTGGATCGAGATCTACAACGCGAGCGACGCGAGCGTGCCCCTGTCCCGCATCGGTCTCACCCACGGCAGCGACCAGTGGGAAGGACCAGCCGGGGCCGTGCTGCCGGCCCGGGGGCGGGTGGTCGTGTACTGCGACGACACCGACGGCAACGCCACCTTCCGGTTGGACGCCGGCGGCGACAGCCTCACCCTCACCCTCGACGGCGTGGAGGTCGACACCCTCTCGTGGGGTAGCGTCGACGCCGACGTCGCGATCGCGCGGTTCCCCGACGGGTACGCGTGGGACCAGAGCATCCGCGCGACCCCGGGCAACCCCAACGGGACGGCCGCCTCCACCTCCACCGATCCGAGCGACCTGCTCTTCGAGACCCTCGAGGTCGAGGATCTGTGGATGACCCTCGACGCCGACGCCTGGGCGACGCTCAGCGCGGACCGCTTTCAGAAGGTCCGCGGCAGCCTGGCCTGGCGGGGCGCCTTCTTTCCCGAAGTGGAGGTCACCACCAAGGGGTACGTGGGTTCGGCGCGGAGCCTCGATCAGAAGGCGGGCTGGAAGATCGACCTGAACGAGTACGCCGACCACCGCATGGCCGGCGTCGAAGCGCTCACCCTCAACAACATGGTGCAGGACTACTCGTTCGTGCACGAGGACCTCACCTACCGCCTCTACCGGGCGGTGGGGGTGCCCGCCCCGCGGGTCGGGTACGTCCGCCTGTACGTGAACGGCGTGCAGTGGGGGCTGTACGCGAACATCGAGACGCCCGACGACACCTTCCTGGCGCGGTGGTTCGAGGACAACAGCGGCGCCCTCTACGAGGGGGCGTACGGCGTCGACTTCAACGCCGGCTACGAGTACAGCTTCGAGTACGACGAGGGACCGGACCCCAACGACAGGTCCGATCTCACGGCGCTGATCGCGGCGCTGGACCAACCCGCCGATGACGTCGGCCTCGCGGGGGTCGAGGCGCTCGTGGACCTGGACGAGTTCCTGGCGATGATGGCGGTCGAGGCCGTTTCTCTCCACTGGGACGGCTACACCACCGCCAACAACTACCGCGCCTACCACGACCCCACCTCGGACCGGTTCTCGTTCATCCCCTGGGGGACGGACCAGACGTGGAAGGACTGGTGGTACGCCCCGTACACGGGGAACGGGCGGCTGTTCCAGTTCTGCATGCGGAATCCGGCGTGCGTCGTGCGCTACGCCGACCAGCTCGACGTGGTGGCCGACGCCGCCGAGTCTATCGGGCTCGAGGGGCGGATGGACGCGCTGGTGGCGGTGCTCGACCCGTACGTCGCCGCCGACCCGCGGCGGGAGATCGGGGTCGATACCTGGCGCGCCTACGTCGAGGTCACCCGCGGCTACCTCCGGAGCCAGCCAGGCACCACGCGGGCCTACGCGGACCAGTACTAGGCCACGCAGCTCGAACCGGAAATGGATCCGCCAAAGGGGTCAGACCCCCGATCGGATCCATTCAAATTCTCGGCGTTCTCGATCCGATTCAAACCGCCGACTCCGCCAAACCCGAGGTTCTCCCGTGTCGAATGGATCCGA